>JBFYUA010000088.1:0-9252 GCA_041300305.1 Dehalococcoidia bacterium
CATGGGATTAAATCTTAAGGATTACCTGTCCAAAATCGAAATGGGGGAGAGACAGCAGTATAAAAACATTACGGTGGTGCCGCTCTTTTACCCGGATGCCGGCAAGGTCGATTACCTCACGCTGAAGGAGGCCCTGGATAAAAAGACCATAGCTGTTAACGAGGTCAGCGCAGGAGGGTCGGTGCCCGAACTGGTCGTGGACGTCACTGCCGATATCAACGTGCTGATACTGGATGGGGAGGAACTGTTCGGCGCCAAGCAGAACAGGATACTCAACTCCAGCGTCCTGCTGTGGGGAAGGTCCAGGACGACCGTCCCGGTAAGCTGCACCGAACAGGGCCGCTGGCGCCATGTTTCAAAAACGTTTTATGATTCCGAAAACGTGGCCAACTACCCGATGAGAGCGGCAAAAAACATGTCTGTTTCCCATCACCTGCATGCTAAAGAGGGTTTCCGTTCGGACCAGGGGGAGGTCTGGGCTGGGGTTGCCGACCTGCAGATGAAGGCAAAAGTGATATCACCCACGCACGCTATGCGGGACGTTTACGTGAGCAAAAAGGGTGAGCTCGACGAGTATCTCAAGGCGTTCGAGCGCAGGCCGGGACAGCGCGGCATGCTCGTCTTCATTAACGGCGTGGCGGTGGGGCTTGATATCGTGTCACGGGACTCAGCTTACAGCGTTTACCACGAAAAGCTCCTGAGAAGCTACTGCATCGATGCTCTCTACCGCGCCAGGCAGGAAAATAGCGGGCCGGGACCCGCCCGGGCCAGGGAGTTCTTGGAGGAGGTCTCGAACTGCAATGAATCCAGGTATAAATCAGTAGGAAGGGGTGACGACCACCGCCTGGAGGGCAAAGGCCTTACGGGCTCCGCGCTCGAAGTCGATGGCGAGGTGCTCCACCTGGCAGTCCTCAGCACGGCCAAAGCTTAGAGGCAGGCCGCAAACATGGGGCGGCGCGTTACAGGGGTAGCTAAATGAAGGCGGGGTATTTTGACATACAGTTGTCACTGCCGGCCTGTAGTATATAGCGCAGCATGGCCCCGGGATCCCCGGGGCAACAATCCTTCAACATCTCTTCACCCGGTAATACGATAACCCCCCTTTTGTCCCCGGAATTTGACCCCCCGTAAAAAATCTCCGGGGACACTGTTTGTTACGAGGATTAAATTTAAAAGGAGGACCACGGCAGGCTATGAAGAAAAACATTAATACAGGCGCACTGGTTATCAATTACCTGGCAAGCTGCGGCAAGACGGAGGTGGCCATCCTGGACTTGCTGGAGGCGGTAGCTCCCGGCTGCCGCAACGGGAAGGATATGGACATGGCCTTCGGAAGTATAGTCCCCGTGCTGACCAACCTGGAATCGGGCGGGCTGGTCAAACTCTCCACCGAGGCCATACCATCCACAGGCTTTGTGCCTAAGGTGATATACATCCTGCCCAGGATGAAAAATACGGCGGACAGGCTCATGCAGGACAGGCCAGGCGGAAACGGGTCAAACGTTGAGACGAAAGGCGGCCCTGAGAACGGGGAAAAGGCGCCGGCAGGAGACGGGGAGAAAAAACGCAGCGCCGCCTCGCGCAGGCGGGACGCCGCCGGGGACATGTGCAACATATTCGCCGACCTTTTCGAGAAGAAGAGGAAGGCGCTACGCATCCGCGGCGAATGGAACAGGCTGATATCCTCGATGGCCTATTCGGATATAGCGGATGAGACGGGGTTCGATGCCTGCGTGAAAATGTTCGTGAACGGCCTGATCTGGCAGAAGCGCCGGGAGCAGGGCGGGACCGGTAATGAAGCTGATAAAAGGACCGAAAAAACGGCGCCCGGGATACGGCCGGAACTGCTCAGGCTGATCGACGAAATCGTCAGGGGCTCGGAGGAGAAGTACGGCGAACTGAAGGAAGGCAGGAAGAAACGCAGGGACGGGGGTGGCGCCGATGCCCCGCTGACCCGCCTGGGCCATGACGAGATGAGGGACTTTATCCGTAGCCTCCACGACATGCGGGAAGAGGTACAGCCGGGTCGGCTGTGGCGGGACGCCGTGAGCAGGTTTTTGGGCGGATTGCTGCAGCACATGCCTGTCCACGAGGCCTGCATGGAATCGTTCCACGCCGGCATTATCTGGCAGATGAACCGCAAAAGGCTCGAAGGCCGGGAGTTGACAGCTGATCAGTAACCCCCGTTACGGACTCACAGGATAAATATAAGGGCTGCCGGAGTGGCTGAACGCCTACCATTTGTGTGCCCATTTTACAATCTCAGTCTGAATTAAGATTTGCTTTTTGGTTACACCTTCCATAGGATTCAAAACGTTATTCAAGAAACTGGCAAATTCTTCTATAGAGCCGAACCAGGCCCATATGCCTATGTCGAAATTGCCTGTCAGGAATAATACCTGCCTGACTTCATTACGACCCGCCAGTAAATCTGCTATCCGGTCGACGGAATTGCTTTCAACTTGTATGGATATGATTGCCGTTATCATTTTCCCCATGCGAAGGTTGGGAATGGCCTGTATGCGAATAATGTTGTAATCCAACAAGTTTTTTATTCTGCGCCTGACGGTCGGGGCGCTGATATTGAGGCTTTTGGCCAGACCGGCGCTGTTTTGATGAGCGTCCTTCTCAAGGGCGGAGATAATTTTCGAGTCAATGTCATCCACCTGTTTCGTTACCGTATTTGTGGATTGATAATTATTCGTGAGTGCTACGAATGCGTATTTTTTATACCCGACGCAAATAAAGATATCCGTTTCCAATACGCCGTCCAGCGGGTACAGGATTGAATTTAGAAATTTGGAATATGCTTCCATAGATTCAAACCATCCTAACAGTACCATGTTGTATTGACCGGCAGTTAACATCAGGAATCCTACTTCCTTCTGCCGGGCTAATAATTCAGCCGTACGGGCTATTGCGTTGTTCTCAATTTTTAGTACGATGCTGACGGTAAGCGATAGCTTTATCCTGTTTATATGGGTGGCCTGTATATGTATGATCTCATCACGTATAAGCCTATTTACCCTCCGGCGAATCGTCGGGGCGCAGATATCGAGCGCTTTGGATAGCTCCTGACTGCTTACGTAAGCATCATTTTCCAGGGCGGTGATTATTTTTCTATCTATATTGTCGATTTGTTTCATGATCAAAAATAATGCTCAACATTGCTATTAACGCTAATTGAATGATCAATAATGCTAATTAAAGATATCATTATTATAGAAATAATTGATATAAATGCACAAGTTATTGACTTGCGTAAAAAAAGTGTTAACATGGAGTTATTTCTGGACACAGTTTATCAAATCAGGTTATTGCGCGTGGTAGCAAAAGGGTGACAGTGGAGTTGCGTTAACTTCAATCGAATTAGAACCGGCATTAAAGCCGGACAGTCTGAGGCAAGTAAACAGGAGGCTGACTATAAGTGGAACAACCTCTCAGTGATATTCGGGTCCTCGACTTAACCGATGATAAGGGTTTGTTGTGCGGACGCATGCTGGCCGACATGGGCGCCGACGTAATCAAGATTGAGAAGCCGGGCGGAGACCCGGCCAGAAACACCCCGCCTTTTTATCACGATATACCGGATCCTGAAAAGAGCTTATTCTGGTTTGCCTACAGCTTAAATAAGAGAAGCATAACCCTCGCCATAGATTCAGAGGATGGGAAAGCAATTTTGCGCGACCTGGTTCGCAAGGCCGACGTGCTGGTAGAGTCCTTCCCTGTCGGGTACTTGAAAAAGATCGGCCTTGATTATGCGGAATTAAGACAAATCAATCCCAATTTAATAATGGCTTCAATTTCACCTTTCGGGCAAACTGGTCCATATAAGAAATTTAAAGCTCCCGATATTGTAGGCATGGCCATGGGAGGATATTTATATCTCTGCGGAGACCCTGAAAAGCCGCCGGTGCGTATCAGCGTACCCCAGGCATACCTGCATGCTGCGTCAGAAGCAGCGGCTGCGATCATGATAGCGTTATGCTATCGTGATTCCGGTGGTGCGGGTCAGTATATCGATGTATCGATGCAGCAGAGCGTGGTGATGAATACATTCCAGGCAATTCCTTTTTGGCTGATAGATAAAACGGTATTGGAGCGTGCCGGTCCTTTCAGGGTCGGACTATCCGCAGGTACCCGCCAGCGGCAAACATGGCCGTGCAAAAACGGCCAGATTAACTTCGTCATTTATGGGGCATGGGGTGCGGCGTATGACATCCTGGTGCAATGGCTGGAGGAGAACGGAATAAATACAGAGGATTTAAAACGGCTGAAAGCTGATAACTGGGATGTATTTAATATGTCTCAGGAGAGGTGGGAGAAAGTTGAAAAACCGATTGGCGAGTTTTTCCTCAAGCATACTAAAGAAGATCTCTCGGAAGGGGGAATGAAGCGGGGTATACCCCTTTGTCCTGTGGCAGCTCCTTCTGAAGTTGTGAATTCAGCCCAATTAGCAGCTACAGGGTTCTGGATGAATGTGGAACATCCCGAACTCGGAACATCCATCAAATATCCGGGTTTTTGCTACAAATTTTCCGAGACACCCTGCAAGGTATGGAGACGGGCGCCGCTGATAGGTGAGCATAACATGGAAATATATCACGATGAATTGGGCCTGTCGGTCAAGCAGATTATAGCGCTGAAGGAAATCGGTGTGGTATGAAGAATATCGTGCGTAAAGAAGCATTAAAGGGATTAAAAGTACTGGATTTTACCTGGGTGGTTGCAGGGCCGTTAACCACGAAATACTTTGGTGATTACGGCGCTACAGTAGTAAAAATTGAATCGAGGGAGCATCCTGATTTCTTAAGGACTTCAGGCCCGTTTAAAGATCATATAGCAGATCCTAATCGTACCGGATACTTTGCCTTCTTTAACCCCAACAAATATAGTATGCTGCTGAAGCTAAATCATCCCGGAGGTTTACTGATAGCCAAACAACTGGTTTCCTGGGCGGATATTGTGGTGGAGAATTATGTGCCGGGCACACTGGAAAAATTGGGACTGGCCTATGAACAGATGAGGGAAGTCAAGCCGGATATCATCATGATCAGCGCTTCCGGGCAGGGTCAGACCGGACCATTTGCAAAGGTACCGATTGGAGGTAACTGGCTGTCGGCATTAACCGGTTTCTTCTGGTTCAGCGGGTGGCCTGATAGCGGAGTGAGCCAGCCTTACGGTGCTTACAGCGATCTGATCAGCCCTCGCTTTATGGTTGTTGCGATATTAGCGGCTTTGCGGTACCGGCAAAAAACCGGTAAAGGGCAGCACATAGACTTTTCGCAGTTCGAATCCGGTATTCAGTTCCTGGCGCCGGCCATGCTTGACTGGACCGCAAACGGCAGGGATGGAGAGAGAATAGGGAATGCCGCCGCTTCTTCCGCTCCGCACGGGGTTTTCCCCTGTCTTGAGAGAAGATGGTGCGCCTTGAGTGTTTCTACTGATGAGGAGTGGAGCGCTTTCTGTAAGGTTATCGGTAAACCCCGGTGGACCAGGGAAACTAAATACGCTTCACTCTGGAATAGAAAGCAAAACGAAGATGAGCTTAATAAGCTTGTGGGACAGTGGACTGTTAAGCACACCCCCGATCAAGTTATGTCGCTGATGCAGAAAGCCGGGGTCCCGGCAGGAGTTGTTGAGAGCACTAAAGATTTATGTGAAGATCCACAACTGGCGTACCGCAATCACTTCTGGAAGTTAGATCATCCTGTTATCGGCGAGTATGCGCATCTCGGTCAGGCGGCAACGTTAAAAGCAACTCCGGCTAAACCCAGGATGCCGGCTCCATGCCTGGGTGAGCATACTGAATATGTTTGTCGAAAGCTATTAAATATATCGGATGCAGAATTTGTAGAGTTTCTGAATGACGGCGCATTCGGGGTACTGTAACTTATATGGAAGGGTCGCTGAATAATAAAATAACGGTGGTTATGAGAAATAAAAAACCGGAGGAGAAAATATGAAAAGGACGATGTCTCTGGCAATCCTTGTGGCTGTGCTGCAAATCTTGTTTATAGCGCTGGCCTGTGCACCTGCTGCACCCTCTGCGCCGGCTGCGCCCGTCACGGAACCGGCAAAGCAGGCGCAACCGGTTGTGCTCAAGCAATCGCTGGTCACACCGGCGACACACCTTTATACTACCCTGTGTCAGGCATACAATGATCGCATAGCCAAGGCTACTGAAGGAAGAGTAAAGATAGAATTATATTCCAGTTCAGCGCTATGCCCTCCCGCTGATGAGCTATCCGCCACCCGCAGCGGCAGTATCGATTCAGCCGTAACGGTTTTTTCATACATTACAGGGCAGGTACCTTTTTTTACCTTCGCCACACTTCCCTGGGTTTCTCCAACAGACTATAAAGATATAGTTCCTTTTTATCAGGAATCGTTGCCTGTTGTCGAAAAAGCAGTGGAGAAATACAATGTCAAGGTACTCTATTTTATCGTTACACCCGATGCATATTGTCTGGATACAAAGAAGGAAGTGCGTACCCCGGCAGATGTTAAAGGATTAAAAATCCGGGGCTCAGGAGGAGCAATCGATGAGTTGATCCAAAATTGGGGCGCGTCGGTAGTGACTCTGCCCTTGTCTGAAAGCTACACCGCAATTCAACGTGGTATCGTTGATGGTTCAGTAAATACATTTCCATCGCTGGCCGGGTACAAGCTCAACGAAGTAGCGCCTTACATTTGCGACCTTAAAATAGGCATGAACGGGTGGATTGTCTACGTTAACAAGGACAAGTGGAACCTTATTTCCAGCGCTGATCAGAAAACCATAATGGATTTAACCCCTGGCTTTGTCCTTGAAATGGCTTATGCTAATGACTACTCTACTAATAATATCCGGAAAGCTTTCCCGCAGACGGGGTTCATAGCGTACACTCCGACCGATGCTGAGATGGTGCTCTGGAAAGCCGGTGTAAAAGATATCTGGGATAACTATGCCAAATCAAGCCCGGAGGCGCAGCAGCAGGTAGAGATAATAAAGAAATATGGCGGCGGCCCAAAATAATCTGTATTAATATTCAGGGCACCCAGCGGATTTATCGTGCGAGGTATTAAATATGAGCAATGATAGTCCAGTCGTGAAATTTCGAAATGTTTTGAGCCGAATTAACAAAATTGCGGCTATAGCTTCGGGCATCCTGGTTGTGATTATCATGCTCATGACTGTCTTTGAAGTTGTGGGGAGGTATGCGTTTAACTCCCCGACCAGCTGGAGCATTGAGTTAAGCGGATATCTGTTGCTTATCTCCGTGTTTCTTGCCGCCTCCTATACACTGGAAAAGAGGGGGCACGTCCAGGTCGACGTAATTATCGACATGCTCCCTAAAAAAACTCGATTCGTGATCAGTGTTATCACAGCAATATTAGCGATAGTTTTCTCTATTCTGCTGCTATGGCAGACGTCGAAATTGACCTTCGATGCGTTTAGTCTGGAGTGGGTATCGAATACCGTCCTGAAAATAGTCCTGTATCCCTTCTACCTGGCAATGCCGGTTGGGTGTGTTTTATTGATGGCACAGGCGTTATCTGATCTGGCACTACTTGGTTCCAAAAGAAAAATGGTGTAAGAGAGGATAATTATGGACTGGATTACCTTAAGCATAGTATTGTTTGCGGGACTGATTATCCTGCTTTTCTCCGGCTTGCCGATAGCATTCAGCATGGGTTTGGCCGGCCTCATCGGCGTATGGATATTTATCGCGCCGGATGCCATGGTGCAGATCGCCAATTATTGTTGGAAATATGGCACTGATCCCGGCTTCAGCCTGATACCTATGTTCATTCTGATGGCAGAACTCCTGGCCGTCAGTGGAGCAGCCTCACAGCTATTTACCTCGGCAGAAAAATGGTTCAATCGTTTGCCCGGCGCACTGGGAGCAAGCGCCGAGGTTGCCTCCTGTCTCTTTGGAGCCTGCTGCGGTACCAGTACCGGTGGAGCCGCCGCAATGGGCCTGGTAGCTACTCCGGAACTTTTAAAAAGGGGTTACCATCCCAGATTGGCAACAGGGCTCGTGGCAGCCGGTGGAACATTGAGCATCATCATCCCTCCCAGCGGTATCTTAATTTTATATGGACTTTTAGTGGAAGAGTCCATTGGGAAATTATTTATCGCCGGAATAGTGCCAGGCGTCCTGATCACCCTACTGTTTATTCTGTATATTACCGTCTATGCGATCGTGAAACCTCAGGATGCTCCCAGGTTGGAAGGGGTGATTACGTGGAAAGACAGGTTTAAGTCATTGAATAGAGTGTGGGCTTTTATGCTGGTAGCTGTTGTTGTGCTGGGCTCCATGTATATCGGGATCTGCACAGCCACTGAGGCAGGCGCGGTAGGAGCGTTTGCCTCACTCGTACTGGCCTTAGCCTACAGACAACTGACATGGGCAAAATTTGGAGAAGTATTGTATCGGACGGTGCGTGTTACATGCTTTATTTTCTTTATTATTTTTGGCGCTCTTACTTTTGCTTACCTGCTGACATACCTTCGTATACCCCAGGAACTGGCTAATCTGGTAATAGCAAACGGACTCTCGGCCACCCAGTTTGTAATAGCGCTAATGCTGCTCTACCTGGTATTAGGATTCTTCATCGAACCTGCGGGAATAATTCTCCTTACGATACCCACGGTTTCTCCTGTACTACATACATTAGATATTAACCTGATCTGGTTGGGCATCCTTCTAACCCTTAATATGCAGGTAGCCAATCTGACACCGCCTGTGGGGCTTAACCTCTTCGTGATGAAGAGTGTCTGCCCGGAGGTAAGCATGGGTGACATAATACGCGGGTCAATCCCGTTCACGCTCTTAATATTAGTGGGATTGGCATTTGTGATTGCTTTCCCGGTGCTGGCAACCTGGCTTCCGGGCTTTATGAAGTGATGTCCGGTTTTTAACGTGCTCCTCCCGGGTGAATAAGGAGCCAAAAAAGTATTAATAAGTTTTACAGGGTGTAGTTATGGATGTTAGTTATCAACTTGCTGAAAATATATTCAATACAACTTACGGTAACTTATCTGATTCGGTGGTAGCAGCGGCTAAAAAGAATATCCTGGATACCCTGGGATGCATGGTTGCAGCAAGTACGCTCTCCACGGACAGCCAGCCGGTCACAGACATGGTGAGGCAGGCCGGTGGAATTGGAGAGGCTACCGTCATCGGTTATCCGGAAAAGCTTCCCGTGTGGACGGCAGCTTTTGTAAACGGTATTTCCGCACACGCTCTCGATTATGATGATATT
>JBFYUA010000217.1:0-7650 GCA_041300305.1 Dehalococcoidia bacterium
ACGTAGACGATATATATTTTGGCCTTCGATTTCCTTCCAATCTTGCAGGCCAATTCCACGGCCACCTGGTCGACTCCATTGCCGCGGGCGGCAACCAATATCCTGTCAATGTCCATAATTATCATTTATCATTATAATGTGGCCATGCACGTTAATCCAATCACGATGGAAACGCAGGCTCTTACGCATGTTTGACGGTCTCGGCCTGGCCTGAAATTTTGGGCCTGTGAGTGTACCAGTAAATAAAAACACCGATAACGATCCATGCGGATCCGATCCAGCGGCTATAGGGCTGCATTATGACGACTGCTACCCAGATTGCCGTGGTTCCGAGCAGGCCGAGTATGGCTGTCAGGGGCAGGTCGCGTCCCTTGAACTTGATATTCAATCCCAGCCGGAAAGGCCTTTCAATCTCCGGCATCTTCATGCGCAGCGCAAGTATCGACGCATGTGCAATTGCGAACGATAGCATGGACCCGAAAGCATAAAGCCCGCCCAGGTTTGAGTACATATTAGGGACGAAAAATCCCGGCGACTGCAAAACGATAGCGATGCCGGAGAATAGGATGATCGAAAAATAGGGTGTTTTGAACCTGGTATGCACACTGCCCATTATTTCCGGCAGCAACTTGAACCTGCTGAGGGAGAAGGCGAGCCTGGAAATGCCGAGCAGGCCTGCGTTAGTGGCTATCAGCAGGATAGTTGCGGCCAGAACCGCTACCAAAATGGGCAGGATACGTTGTATCCCTGCCAGTATCCAGGCGAATACTACCCGGTGCGCTTCGGTATGGAAAAATTGCGCTGCCAGTTCAGCCGGGACCATGCCCAATGAAAGTTTGCTGGCGATACCGGCTATGGGATCGGTTGACCAGTTCTGCGCCAGTTCAATCGGTGTCATAGTGGAAAAAGCTGAAACGGAAATCCCCGCATAAACAACCAGTACCACCACGGTCATGATTATCAGTGCCCGGGGTGCGCGTACTTCAGGCCGCTTGGTTTCTTCGGCCATTTGCGATATCGTCTCCAATCCTGTGAAAGCAATGGCGGCAATAGCTATCCCGAAGAGCATGTCCTGTGGTGATGGCCAGTAGTTCAAGATGCGCTCGATGATAATCTGAGGGTTAAAGAAAAATAGTAACGCCAGTACGATTAACAGCAATTGCGTGGCCAGGTCAAGGATAGCCAGGGCGATATTTAAAATGGACGATTCTCTTACGCCGATGACATTGATCGTCATCAACAGGGTAATGATCAGCATGGCGCAGGTTGTCATGACAACAGGAGACGCCTTGAGCGGCGCCCAAAAGAGGCCCAGGTATGAAGGGATAGCAAACGATGAGATAGCTATGGTTACAATATAACCGAACATCAGTCCCCAACCGGCTATAAACCCTGTGAAGTCATTGAAACCGTGGCGGGCAAAGCTGGCTGACCCACCGGATTCGGGGAACATGGCGGTGCCTTCTGCATATGATAGAGCGGTAAATACAAAGACTATGCCTGCCAGGCCAAGGGCTAAAGGAGTAGCCCCGCTGGCGGCCAGGGCGACAACGCCGAGCGCATAGTAGATTGATGAGCCTACGTCACCATAGGCAAGGCTGAATAGATGCGTGGTACGCAGGACACGCCGCAACGGCCTGATTTTAAGTCTTTTTGGCCGGCCGAATTTGTCGCCCGGCCTGATCTGCCAGTTGTTTTTCAATTCTTAGACATATTATGGGACGATTGTTGGCAAATTGTATTCTTGGTATATACAGTTGTCAAGAAAAATATAAATAGCACGGACTATTTCTTGACGCTGAAAGTGTAGGTGCAGGCAACTATCATCGCCGCTGTGAACCCTGACAATAATAATACCTCGGCGAAAACCGGCAGCGTGGTAATTGTAGAGCCGTCGGTTGCCCATCGGAGCAAATCGACCCCATAAGCCAGCGGGTTAAAATAACCCACTATCTTCAGCCACCCGGGGGCCGAGGCCATGGGGAAGAGAGCTCCGCTGGTGAAAAACATGGGCATGATCACCAGGCTCATGATAAAGTTGAAGCCCTCCATGCTGGTCATAAGAGAAGCTATCAGCAGTCCGACACACACTAATCCCACCGCTAACAGTATCATTATAGGTACCAGGAGCAGGTATGACAGCGGCGCCAACTGGATGCCGACCAGTAATGAGAGCGGCAGTAGTATAAATCCCTGTATGAGGGCGCCTGTGCCGCTGCCCAGGGCCTTCCCGATAACTATTGATGCGCGGGAAACCGGCGCGACCATTATCTCCTTGAGAAACCCGAATTCCCGATCCCAGATAATTGAGACCCCTGACCAGACCGAACTGAAAAGCAGCGTCATTCCCAGTATGCCGGGGAAAATAAACGTCTGGTAGTTATCCACACCCGGCAATTGCACGCTGCGCATCCCGCCGCCGAAAACCACCAGCCAGAGCAAGGGCAGGATCAAGGATGAAACAATGCGCGACTTCTCCCTCCAGAAGCGTATCACCTCCCGCAGCCATATCGCCCGAATTTTGTTCAGTTCGTTCATCGCATTTTATTCAGGGCACGCATGTGTACTTTCAACTGGTTTTCCGCATCTTCTGCGCGGATTTCCCTGCCGGTGAAATGCAGGAAAGCGTCGTTGAGCGTGGGTTTATGAATAGATACAGATTTGATATCGATACCGGCGGCCGTGGCAGCTTCAATGATGACCGGGACCTTTTTCTCCGCCTCGCTGACACTCAAACGTATAGTGCTATCTATGGCTTCGGCGCTATGAAAGAAATCAAGCTTCTTGATTATCACGAGGAATTCGGAGGGACGGCCGGTTACCACTGTAACCACATCGCCTTTCAAAGCGCCGATTAAATTGCCCGGGGTATCCACCACCCTGATTTTTCCGGCATCTATAATCCCTACCTTGCTGCAAAGGCGTTCAGCCTCTTCCATGTAATGTGTGGTGAGGATGACAGTTATCCCGGCCTGCCTTGCCAGTTCCTCGATATGGTCCCAGAGGTGTTGCCGGGTCTGGGGGTCGAGACCAAGCGTCGGCTCATCCAGGAATAGTACCCTGGGGCTGTGCAGCAGGCCGCGGGCCAGTTCCAACCTGCGCCGCATGCCGCCCGAATAGGTTTTCATCTGTGAATCGGCACGATCGGACAGGCCGACCAGTTCCAGCAATTCAGCGGTGCGTTTGCGGGCAACGGACGAAGTTATATCGTATAAGGTGGCGTGCAGACTCATGTTTTCGCGGCCTGTGAGCCGGTCATCAATGCTGGGGTCCTGGAAGACTATGCCGATGCTCCTCCTCACCTTATCGGCCTGTTTGATTATATCGAAGCCGTTGACTGTCGCAGTGCCGGAAGTCGGCGAGTTTATTGTGCAGAGCATCGATATGGCCGTGGTTTTCCCTGCGCCGTTGGGTCCCAGCAGGCCGAAAACTTCCCCGTACTCAATTTTCAGGTTGAGGCGGTCGAGAGCAGTGATTTTACCGTACTTTTTGGTCAAGTCAAAGGTCTCAACGGCGAGGCCCGTTTTAATGTTCATGCTCATCAACAATTATATGGCTACCGGCAGCGATGCCCAAATTAACTTAAAAGGGTGCAGCCGATGGAATCAGTCATGCAGTAAGGAATTGCGGTTGGATATATCACTTGCCGGACAGGGATTTCAAATTATCAGCAAATTTATTTAAATAGGCGTCCCCGGGAAGTATGGAGGAAAGGACCCTGGCTGCCAGCCCGATAGATTTCTCCGGTGGAAGGCAATAATGCATCTCCAGGAAATTGCCTCTCAATTTTTTCACCCCGTCCTTTACCGGTTTATTAGATATAATGCAGTCAGCCGCTAACTCAGCCAGGTTTTCGAAATCCGCCTCCTTCATACCGAAACGGGTCATCTCCTGCGTGCCCATCCGGACCCCGCTGGAAGCGATGAAGCTGTCATCGTCCGGCAGGGCCTGGTAATTGGTCACTATGTTGTTATCCTCAAGCCTGCGTGCGATTTCTTCACCCAAACCGTATTGCCTGACTCGGATGACTACCTGGTGCGTTTCGGTGAAGCCTTCAGAGGCATCACCCTCAACGGCAATGCCCCGGCTATTCAGCGCCCTGGCAAAGGCGCGCGCGTTCTTTATCACCTGCTGTTGATAAGCAAGCTTGAATTCGTTCATTTCATAAGTGGCCAGCAGCAGTCCGAGCAGAGTGCCCAGGTGGTGGTTGCTGGTTGAACCCGGGAATGCCCGGCTCTTGATCTCTATCCATAGTTTATCCAGGCCTGTCCCCTGCCCCATATTGCCGGCGACAATGCCCCTCTGCGGGCCAAAGAAGGTCTTGTGGCTGCTGCCGGTCACTATGTCGGCGCCCTCGGCAAACGGGGACTGGAAGGCGCCGTAAAGGCCAAGCACGTGTGCCATGTCAAACATCAGTATGGGACGCGGGTCCATTTTGCCGACGATTTCCGCAACGAAACTAACCGGTTCCTTGCAAAGGAACATGCTCTTGCCGAAAATGATAAGTTCCGGCTTTACGGATTGTATCAGGTCACCCAGCTTGCCGGTATCGGCTTTATAGGGGTTATCTTTCAGTACCGGGAAGTGGTAGACGTTCTCCTGCCCGGTTTCAAGGTTATCAGCGACGAAATTGAAAAGTGCTCCCATGGGCTGTGCGCTCAGGTGACCGCCCTTGGTAAGGTTGTTGTTGATTACGGCGCGCATTTTTCGCAAAGGCTGGTTACCGGGCTTTCCGCGGTTGAGGTACTTGACTATGCCTTTAAATACCACCTCATTGGCCATGTTTCCGCTGATCGGGCGCAGTTCTATACTGCTGCAGCCGAAATATAGTTGAAGTTCTTTTCTCAGTTCATCTTCGACATCACGGATGAAATCGGTCGCCTGGTAAAAATATATCTCCTTACCCTTCATTGTCCGGTGTTCGGCGTAGCGGCCGACCGGGTCTGATATCTCGCACAGCTTGACCAGAAGGCTGGGGCTTGATTCGGAAGGTATCAGGTTGACGCATTCCCTTTGCCTCCAGGTATTGTTGGCGGTTGTTCTATTTAGAAGGTCCTCGATTTTGGATTGAAAGTCAGACATGGCAAACCTCGTTCGTTATTTGTATAAAGCATACATTAACAGGAACGGGTTTCACAAACTTGATTTGCTAAAAAGCGCAACGAAATTTATCATATATACGTTTGGTTTATTAAGTATTGCAGGGAGACAGCTTTGAAGATTTTTGGACCTTCACCGGTACTTTTATTTACGGCAGCGCTCGCCTTTTTTATTACGGGCTGTGCCTCCGGTAGCATTAATCCACACGCGCCGCTTATTTCGTCGCTGGTTGCTGAGCACACAACACTCTATCCGCTGGGTAATACCACTATTACCTGTTCCGCCAGCAGCCCGGACGGCGCGGCGTTGCAATACCGCTGGGTCTGCGACGACGGCATAATCATCCAGGACGCTGCAGGCAACGGCTCAACGGTGAAATACGAAGCGCCCAGGACCTATGGGGACTTTCATATTATGGCCACGGTGGACGACGACCGCGGTAACTCGATGAATAAGACGGTCACAGTCACAGTGATTGTGCGTGACCCATCCCAGTGCTGCAGGTAACAGGTAAAGTGCCTTTGAAATGCCGGGCCTGTCTGGTAGCATTGATTTTGCTGGCAGGTACTACAGGATGCACGGATGCAGCGGATTTCCAGGTTATCGAGCATAATATAGTAGTATCTGAGTATACGGACGATGTTACACAGAGTGTTGCCGTTGTAAGAGGAGTGGCTGCGAACACCGGCGCCTGGCCCCTGGAAGGTTGCGGCGTCAGTGTGACATTCTATGATTCCGCGGGGAACAAACTGGACGAATCTTCGAGCAGCTGCAAACGTTTGGGACCCGGTGAAAACTGGAGTTTCAATATCGAACTCAAGGGGCAGCAAGCGTGGAAGGTAGCGCGGTACAGTTTATCAGCCTTCAGTAAATAGCGGCCGATCAAGGGTATTGTTTTTACCCTGGTATTTGGTTATACTGCATCTACATAATTCAGGGAGGAGGATAGAGCTAAAAATGGATCGAAGAATCATTCTGGTGGCCGTCTCAATTTCGTTGGCGCTGTTGTCATCCGGCCTGGTCTCCTGTGCTAAGGTCGAGGCGCCGCAGGGCAATCAGCAGGTAAGCATACAGAGTTTAAATCCTGTGCAAAACCAGACCCTTCCTGGTGGAACCGTGGCTATTGAGAGTTCTGTGATCAATCCCGGGAACGGTCCGCTTACTTACAAATGGTCGGCGAGCGGCGGGGGCTTCGGTGGGTCGGGGCAAAATAATATCTGGCAGGCGCCGCCACAAAGTGGTGTCTACGAGATAACGCTGACCGTGGAGGATGGCAAAGGCGGTGTTGCCCGGTCACGGACATCGATTACGGTATCGAGTAACAGGGCTCCTGCTATAACCAACCTTTCAACGGACCGGCAAAATATTACCCCGGGCGGAAGCACGTCGGTTACCTGTGTGGCCAATGACGCTGACGGCGATATCATGACTTACAGTTGGAATGCCGCGGATGGGACCATCTCGGGGACGGGCAACAAGATTTCCTGGATTTCGCCCAATAAGGTGGGGGACATATCCATCACCTGTGTGGTCAGTGACGGCAAAGGTGGCGAGGCCAGGCAGACTGTCCTGGTTAAAGTCGCACCGGCTGACAGTTCTATAACAATCAACCTGGTCAGGGAGGAGAGCGGGAGTGTTTCTTCGACCGGAGTGAAGGATACAAATCGCTTACGGGCAGGCGATGACGAAAAGAACCTTACATACCGCGCGTTTTTCAGCTTTGATGTTTTCGGGTTGAACAAAACCAACGTGAGACAGGCAAAATTGAAATTCGGGCCGGGAAAGATAACCGGTGACCCGTTCAATGCGCTGGGCGGACTCAGGCTCTGGAAGGTCAATTATGGCGAGGGTTTGCCGGATTACAATATAACAGGCGACAATTTCTTCAGTGCCGGGGCGCTGTTCAATTCAGCCCCGAACGAAGTTGACGTTACGACTGAAATCACCGGCTTGGTAGCGGCAGGGGCCGGCCGGCTGCAATTGGAAGCGCTCTTTAATAAAGGCAGCAACAGCAATAATTCTATTGACTATGTTGAGTGGCCCGACCTTACGTTGCTGGTGTCCTTTGCGCCGTAGTACGGAATAAAAAATTTAGGAGGTTTGAGTTGAACAGAAACAAGGTACTGCAAATGGCTATTCTCTTGATCGTGGCCAGCCTGATCTTACCGGTTGCCTGCGGCAAGGCGGCTGAGGCTCCCACAGCTCCCACAGTCCCTGCGGGGAACCAACCACCCGTTATTGCTTCCCTGACGGCTGCCCAGAACCAGACCTATCCCGGTGGATCAGTAAATTTGCAAAGCGTGGTTTCCGACCCTAACGGGGACATGATTAATTTTAAGTGGACAGCCACCGGTGGCGAATTCGTAGAGAACGGCAGGGCCAATACGACCTGGCGGGCGCCTAAAGATTATGGTGATTACGAAATTAAACTTACAGTGGATGACGGTAAAGGCCAGTCTGCCCAGTCTACAGCACAGATCAAGGTCAGTGCTAATCACCCGCCGACTATAACCAGCCTGACCGCTGACCCAACCGCGCTGCAATTTGCGT
>JBFYUA010000224.1:0-3127 GCA_041300305.1 Dehalococcoidia bacterium
AGGGCAGTATAAAGCCGCCGACACAGGAATCCACGTGGAACCACACGCCTTTTTCCGCGGCGACGGCGGCCATTTCACCTATCGGGTCGACGATGCCGTGCGGGTAGGAGAAGGCCGAACCAACCGCGAAAATAGTATTCGGGCTAAACGCCCGGCGGTATTCGTCCAGGTCCACTTCCGAGGTATCAGTGACCGGGACGATGACGGTTTTTAGCCCGAGGTAGTGGGCGGCCTTATTGAAGGCAGGGTGCGCGGAGCGCAGCATCAGCAGTTCCGGTTCCTTTATCCCCGGCTTCTTCTCCCGCGCGTAATCCCGTGCGGCCTTGACCGCCATGGTGATGCTCTCGGTCCCACCCGAGGTCATGTTCCCCGCGGCAGTCCCGTCCCCGTTCAGCAGGTCGGCCGCCATGGCTACAACCTCGGTCTCCATGCGCAGCAGGCTGGGAAAGGCGAAGGGGCTCAGGCCGTTTTCAAAGACGTACTCGGCGAGGGCTGACCGCACTATGTCGGCGACGTCATCGCCGGCCCTGAAGACCATGCTGAATGCGCGGTAATTGCTCCAGTCCATGTCGCCTGATTTCAGGCCGTGCAGCAGGCTTTTCAACTCTGCCGGGGGCATACCCTTTTGCGGGAACTTGATTCCAGTCATATTATCTCCTTTTCCGTAAATATTCCGCCCTTTTCACCATGGCGCCGATGCAGCGGATGGCGTTATCCGGCATCACGTAGGTGGGCAGGCCGTCCTTAACGGCCGATATCATGCCGTCCATCTGGTCGGGCGGGTTGGCAGGTATGAGTATTATCGGCTTCTTCATGCGGTCGCGCAGTTCCACCAACTGCTGCCGGAACCATTCCTCCTGCAAAAAGGCGTAGGTGATAACCAGGCAGGCGTCTACTTCGGGCATGATCATCTCCAGGCAGTCGGCATACACCTTCGAAGCGCCGCCGATGGGCGCCCAAACCAGGTCCACCGGGTTCCTGCGGTTGTTGGATGGCGGCACCTTGTCCTTCAGGTAGTCAGCCAGTTTTCCCTGCAGACCCGCGGAAAAAGTCCTGATATTTAGCCCCTCGTTAGTAGCCGCATCCGACGATGCGACCGCGCCGCCGCCGGCCTCGATCAGCAGGCCGAGGTCCCTGCCGGGCGGCAGCACCGGGCAACTGAAGGCCACCGCCAGGTCTATGATGTCTTCCATACCGTAGGCAGGGATGATGCCGGTCTGCCGGCACATGGCCTGGAAAACCTGGTAATCGCCCGCCAGGGAACCCGTATGCGAGGCGGCCGACCTGGCGCCCATCTCCGAACTGCCCGCCTTCCAGATGATAACCGGTTTGTGCGGGCATATCTCCCCGGCCAATTTTACGAACCGCTCGGTATCTTTCAGGCCCTCGATATAAGCCGCGATGACTTTGGTATGGGGGTCGCTGCCCCAGTAACTTATCAGGTCTTCCAGCGTGAGGTCTCCCTGGTTGCCGATGCTGATGATTCCGCTGAAGCGCAGCCCCCGGGCGCTGCCCAGCCTCAGCATTATCTCGCTGACCCAGCCGCTCTGCCCGACAAACCCCACGCCGCCGGGGTCCAAAGGCATACGGGCATAAGGCACAACGGTATTGACGCGTCCACGGGAGGTAAAGATGCCCATGCAGTTAGGCCCGATGACCCTCACTCCACCGCTGCGGGCTATATCCACCATCTTCTTTTCAAGCGCTTTCCCTTCAGTACCCATCTCGCTGAAGCCGACAGCGTGCACCACGGCGAATTTGACGCGCTTGCGCGCGCAGTCCTCCATAGTCTCGGGGATGGCCTTTGCCGGTATGGCCAGCACCGCCAGGTCCACCTCACCGGGGATATCCGCCACGGCGGGGTAACATTTCAGGCCCATTATTTCAGTCTCTTTGCGGTTGATGGGATAAATAGTACCGGCATACCCGTCCTTGAGCATGCTGTTAATAAACATGCCCCCCGATTTCCACTCATCCTTCGAGGCGCCGACAATGGCCACCGAGCGGGGTCCGAACAGGTACCTGAGATCGGGCGCGAGATTGTCCGTCATAACATGCCTCCGCTAAACTGTTTATCGATTTCCTGCCTGTTTATCATGGGTGAAATTGCAGGTTATTATCTAATGCCCTGTACGCTATGTCAACGGGCGGAGGTTATGATATATTACAACCGTTAAATATCAATTGAGATAAAGGAGCGGGTCAATGGCATACGAAACAATTATCTACCAGGCAGAAGGCGGCATCGGCAGGATAACCTTCAACCGGCCGCAGGTCATGAACGCGATAACACCATCCATGCTCAAAGAGCTTAAATCAGCCGTGCTGGAAGCGGGCCAGGACAAAGAGGTGAAGGTAATAGTGCTGACCGGCGCGGGCAAGGCCTTCTGCGCGGGAGTCGACCTCAAGGCGCTGGGCGACCAGAAGCTGGTTAACGGCAAGGTCGGCGACATATTGGACGTCCCTGCCCGTGAGTTGATAGATGCCATCAGGGAAGTGCCAAAAGTGGTCATTGCGCTGGTCAACGGCTTCTGCTTCACCGGGGCCATGGAGATAATGCTGGCCTGCGATATCGTGATCGCCGCTGAATATGCCAAGATCGGCGATACGCATGCCAAGTGGGGGCTGAGGCCGACCTGGGGCATGAGCGCCAGGCTGCCGCGCCGGGTGGGCTACCTCAAGGCCAGGGAGATGTCCTTCACCGCCGACGCCATACCTGCCAGAGAAGCGGAACGTATCGGTCTGATAAACCTGGCGGTCCCTACGGATAAACTCGAAGAAGCACTGCAAACCATGGCTAAAAAGATCATGGCCAACAGCCCCCAGTCCATCGCAGCCTACAAGCGCCTGTACAACAGCAACGAGAGCATGACGCTGGATAAGAGCCTGGAACTGGAATTCGGCAGTGACTTCGAGATAACCGACGGCCTGGAAAGGCTGAGCCAGTTCGCCAAATAATGGATAACTATAAAAGCCTCAAGCCGTTCCTCGAGCCGCGGTCCATCGCCATTATCGGGCTTTCCCGCAGAACAGGAGAAGGGAGCAATAATGCCCTGGAGAACCTGCTGGGCTACGGCTACCGGGGCAAAATATACCCTGTTAATCCCAATATCAGCGAGATACTGGG
>JBFYUA010000241.1:0-2515 GCA_041300305.1 Dehalococcoidia bacterium
ATAGAGTTGTCGCCAACGGTTTCATCCACCTCAATAGCATCAATTTTAAGACCCATTTTCTCATATTGTTTCTGAAGGCCGTAAGCGTCAATAATAAATTTGTTAACCATCTCGATGTAATTAATCACTTTTAACTTTGATAGTATCTGCCTGGCAGACTCCGTGGCCAGTATCTTCAGGTTGGGAAACCTCCTTTTCAAGTACGGCGCCGCGCCACAATGGTCAAAATGCGAATGCTGGATGACGAGATACTTGATTTCAGAGGCCGGTATCTCAAAACGTACTAACTGCTCCTCCAACTTCGGAGCTATCCAGTTCATCCCCCCGCCGATTATCATGGCATCCTTTCCCCTCACCAGATATACCAGGCTCTGTTTCTCCCCCAGTAAATACATTCCTTCGGCCAGTTTGCAGGGCTGTTCTATGAGCATCTCGCTGCCTCCTTGAAATCTATTATATTTAGCCTGGCGATAAGATAAACTGAAATCGATATTGACAATAGCTGATAAAATCAGGTATACCTATTTAGTAATTCCACATATTGGACTTAGCGGAGAATAGAATACCATGAAACTCACCTGGAAACCTACAATGGCGGGCATTTTAGACATTGTATCGGGCGCCATCGGCATGGTCGGAGGCATCTATTTCGTTATCCTGAGCGCGGTGTTCCGCACTATTCACGAGGTCATGGGCATGGATCCCGTAATAATTCAACAGACCGAGCAGATAATCTCCAAATTGTTCGCGGTCCCCTTTGTGCTGGTCTTTATCGGCATCATCTCCATCATCGGCGGCGTATATGCCCTGCAGCGAAGGATCTGGCCCCTGGCACTGGCCGGGGCGATATCCTCCTGCTTAGTGTTCCCGGTCTTCGGCATCCCTTCCATAATCATAACCGCGCTGGCGCAAAAAGAGTTCAATTAGGCGACCTATCAGGTTGGATATTTTGTCCGCTTTAGACGAACTGCAATCGACCATCGGCATTACTTTCGATGACCCGGCCATCCCCGGCCGGGCATTCATACACACTTCATATATCTATGAAAACCTGGACCTGCAGGGCGGGGACAACCAGACCATGGAATTCCTGGGCGACGCTGTGCTCAACATGCTCGTGGCAGAGGCGCTTTACCTCGGTTTCCCCGCCTTACCCGAGGGGAAATTGACTGAAATCAGGGTTTCCCTGATCAGGCAGGAAAAACTTGCCGAGAAGGCGGCGGAGCTCAAACTGGGAGACTACCTGCTGCTGGGCAAAGGCGAGGAGGCCTCAGGGGGACGGGGCAAACGCAACAACCTGGCCGATACTTTTGAGGCGCTGACAGCCGCCATCTTCCTTGACCGCGGACTGGACATTACCAGGCAATTTATCATGTCCATATTCCGCAATGAACTGGAGGACATTAAAGCAGGCCGGCTATCGTCTAATTTCAAAGCCATGCTGCAGGAGTTTACACAGGCGGAGTTTAAGACGCTGCCGGAATACGAGATAATCGAATCAAGCGGGCCGGACCATGACAAAGTCTTCGTAGTTTCGGTTTCGTTAGGGGATGTGGTTTTGGCCGTGGGTTCAGGTAAAACCAGGAAAACCGCCGAGTCTGATGCCGCCCGTACCGCCTATCTCAAGCTCTCTTCCGGGCAGGAAAGGACCCGCTGACCGGGATACTTAAGGACGACTATTTCGGCTTCGGCCGGCATCTGCGACTGGTTGATTTCAATTTCGCCGGAACCTGTCTCCCTGACATTCTTTTTCCCTTTGACAAAGTCCTCGCATAACCACTGCAAAAACTCGCACTTTTCTGTTTTATAATGCATCGGTATGGTTATGCGCGGCTTGATGCCGGCAATAATTTTATCTGCCTGGTCAATTCCGATAGTGAAAATCCCGCCAATCGGCGCCAGCAGCACGTCCACCTTCCCGATAAAGCTGATTTCCGCGGCCGACAACAGGTGCCCCAGGTCACCGAGGTGGCAGACATTAATACCATCCATACTCACACTGAATACGGTATTGATACCACGCTCCCTGCCCTGGACCTCATCATGAAACACGCCTGACCCTTTTACATGGATACCATCGATTTGCTTATCAACGCTGCCGCGTAAAACCTGCGGTTTGCCGGCTATATCATCAAGGTAATTGTGATCAAAGTGCTCATGGCTGACGGTTACAATATCAGGAGCTACCCGAACCGGTGGATAGTTGAGATAACTCTCAGGTTTGAAAGGGTCCATTAAGAGTTTAAAATCGGCGTCGGACGTCAACAAAAAACAGGAATGCCCTAACCACTTTATCTTCATTTTCCCTTCACTTCCTTCCTGCTCAAATTTGTTGCGAACTTGATCAGGGTCCTCACCCCGAACCCGGTGGCGCCTTTCACCAATACCCCCTTCACCTTATCGGTCATGAAGGGACCGGCGATATCCAGATGCACCCATGGCGTCTCAGCGACAAACTCCTGCAGGAAAAGCGCCGCTGTGATAGCGCCACCGTACCTCCCCCCAGAATTTTTTA
>JBFYUA010000242.1:0-3419 GCA_041300305.1 Dehalococcoidia bacterium
TATAAATGATAAATGGTACGTAACCTGGCAGAGGAACGGTTGGAAGAACTCTAATAAAAAGCCCGTGGTGAACCGCGACCTGTGGGAGAAGCTGCTGGCGCTTCTATCCATGTATAAAGTAGTTATTATCAAGGTGGCCGGGCATTCCGGCAATAAACTCAATGAGCGGGCCGACGAACTGGCCCGGCAGGGTGTCGAGAAGGTGAAAAAACCCTGTTGAACTGATGCATTTCCCCGCTAAATATGCTATACTGCTACTTGAAATTGCAAGTGCTTGTATGCACCTGTTAAGCAAACACTATATATTGTGATGCTTGTCTTTGATAGGCCGCTTAAGGGCGGCACCTGGACGGGCTAAAGCCAGCGGAAGTGATAAAGCATGACCCCTGAACAGATCAACAATTCCAACAACGGTGATTACAACGCAGAAAACATCCGCGTACTCGACGGGTTGGAAGCGGTGCGCATGCGCCCCGGCATGTACATCGGCGATACCGGCAAGGACGGCCTGCACCACCTGGTGTACGAAATCGTTTACAACAGCATCGACGAAGCTATGGCCGGCTTCTGCGACCTGATACAGGTCGTTGTGCACGCCGACAACTCCCTCACTGTAATCGACAACGGCCGGGGCATACCGGTAGATATCCACCCTGAAAAGGGCGTCTCCGCCCTTGAGGTAGTAATGACCACACTGCATGCCGGCGGCAAGTTCGGCGATGGGGCCTACAGTGTTTCCTCCGGTTTGCACGGCGTGGGCGCTTCGGTAGTCAGCGCACTGTCGGCCTGGATGCGCGCCGAAGTCAGGCGCAACGGCAAAATCTGGCGGCAGGATTACAAGGTCGGGCTCAGGCAGGACGATGTGAAATCCGTGGGCAAGACCGACCAGACGGGCACCACGATCACTTTTATGGCCGACTCCGAGATCTTCGGAGAGGTAAACTACGATTTTAACCTGCTCTGTGAGCGCCTGCGGGAACTGGCCTTCCTCAACAAGGGCGTGGAGATAAGCATCAAGGATGAACGGCACGACCGCGAGTCCGCCTATTTCTTCGAGGGCGGCATAGCCAGCCTGGTGCGGCGCATCAATAAGAACCGCCAGGTGCTGGACAAGTCCATTTATATCAGCGGCAAAGTCAACAGCACCGCCGTCGAAATCGCCATACAGTACAACGACGGCTACTCGGAGAACGTCACAGCCTTCGCCAACTGTGTCAACACCAAGGAAGGCGGTACCCACATGACCGGGTTCCGCGCCGCGCTGACGCGTGTGCTGAACGACTACTCCCGCAAAAACAAGTACCTCAAGGATAATGAACCTAACCTGTCCGGTGAAGATATCCGCGACGGCCTCACCGCGGTAATCAGCGTCAAGG
Organism: Dehalococcoidia bacterium; assembly: GCA_041300305.1. GTDB lineage: Bacteria > Chloroflexota > Dehalococcoidia > GIF9 > UBA5629 > CAIMUM01. The sequence continues at coordinate 1,377 of JBFYUA010000242.1, forward strand.
TAGGGTCCCCCCAATTTGAAGGACAGACCAAGGCCAAGCTGGGTAACCCTGAGGTGAAGGGTCAGGTGGAGTCCGTTGCCAGCGACGGTCTTAACGAATACCTCGAAAAACACCCTGATGAGGGAAAATCGATAATCGACAAGTGCCTGCTGGCGGCCAAGGCCCGTGAAGCAGCGCGCAAGGCGCGCGACCTTATACTCAAGAAGACCGGCCTTGAATTCGGAACGCTACCGGGTAAGCTGGCCGACTGTGCCAGCAACAATCCCAAAGATTGTGAGCTTTACATAGTAGAGGGCGACTCGGCAGGCGGCTCGGCCAAGCAGGGGCGGGACCGCAATTTCCAGGCCATACTGCCGCTCAAGGGCAAGATACTCAACGTGGAGAAAGCGGCCAAGGACAAGATTTTTGACCACGACGAGATAAGGGCGCTCATTACTGCGCTGGGCACCGGCATCAGCGAGGCCTACGACTATTCCAAGTTGCGCTACCACCAGATAATTATCATGACCGATGCCGACGTGGATGGCGCGCATATCCGCACCCTTTTGCTGACTTTCTTCTACCGCAACATGGCGCACCTGATCGATAACGGCCACCTTTTCATCGCCCAGCCTCCCCTTTACCGCCTGGCCGCCGGCAAACAGCAGCACTGGGTCTATTCGGATGCCGAGAAGGATGCCAAGATGGCCGGGCTGAAGAACAGCAAGGTTGATATCCAGCGCTATAAGGGCCTCGGCGAGATGAGCCCTGAACAGCTCTGGGACACGACCATGAATCCCGCTACGCGCACCTTGCTAAAAGTAAAAGTGGACGACGCCATGAAAGCCGATGAGATATTCCACATATTGATGGGCAGTGATGTCCCGCCGCGCAAGTCCTTTATCCAGGCGCATGCCCGCAGCGTTAAGAACCTCGATATTTAACGCCTGCCGAGAATATCAAGCACACCTTCAATCAGGCTTGATATAGCCTGTTATCCGCAATATACTGCCCGACAGCGTCCGGCAACAGGTAGCGGACCGACCCGCCCTCCGCTATCCTCTTTCGTATGCCGGAGGAGCTTATCTCCAGGCAGGGCGTGTCCATAAACATTATCCTTCCAGCAATACCGGGCATGGCCCGTTCCAACACGGCTATTTCGGGCCTGTTAAAGCCGGGACGGGGAAAGGCCGCAACGGTGGCCATCTTGGAGACACGGTAAGGGGCCTTCCAGGCAATCATTTCGGCCAGGCTATCCCAGCCCAGGAGCAGGAATAGTTGCGTATCATAGCCAAGCTCCCCCAGGAGCTGTTCAAGCGTATCCACCGTATAGGTCGGGCCTGGCCGCTCCACTTCGCTGAGTGAAAGGTTGAAAGCCGCGTTGGAAGATATCGCCAGCTTGACCATCTCCACCCTTCGCGCCGCCGCAGTAACCGTATGTTCCCCCTTCATCCAGGGTTCACCGGCCGGAATAAACACCACCCGGTCGAGCGCAAGCCTTGTCCTGGCCTCCTCGGCAATGATAAGGTGCGCGATGTGGATAGGATCGAATGTGCCTCCCATAATCCCGACTTTCATATCAATCCTTACGGTCTACCGGCCTTGGCCGGAAAACCTTTTCCGGACCCATCTCTTCCAGTGCACTTGTTTTATGTTCAGTTACAAGTTTATGTACGGGCAAAATGAGTTCAGCAAGGCCTGTGTTCAATGCTGCCGAAACCGTGTAAACCGGCAAACCGGTTTCTTCCAACTTCCCTGTGATATCGGCAAGCCCCGTAGTCTCTTCAATAAGGTCTATCTTATTAATGGCGACCAGGCTCTTCTTCTCTGCCAGCCGCGGATCGAATGCCGTTATCTCTTCTTTTAAGCGGTTAAAATCCTCCACTATGTCCGCCGCGCCCGCGTCCAGCAGGTAAACCAGCACTGCCGCTCTTTCGGCATGGATCAAAAAGCTGGTGCCCAAACCCTTTCCCTGGCTTGACCCTTTAACTAAGGCGGGCAACTCCGCCCAGATGTATTTGTGTACGCCATCGTCCACAATACCCAGCACAGGGGTTCTTGTTG
>JBFYUA010000252.1:0-4123 GCA_041300305.1 Dehalococcoidia bacterium
GATAAATCAAAATTCGTTGTTATGCTGGGCGGGGAGCACTCTATCAGTTGCGGCGCTATACGGGCATATAGCGCGCATTTCCGGGACTTCTCCGTCCTTCAACTCGACGCCCACACCGACCTCAGGGACAAATATCTCGGCACGGAATACAGCCATGCCTGTGTTATGCGCAGGGCCATAGAGATGTGCCCCATTACCCAGGTGGGCATCCGCAGCATGAGCCTGGAAGAAAGTGATTTCATTGCCGCAAAAGGCCTTAAGCCTTTCATTTGCAACCCGGACAATATCCCATCACCGGCAGGCGAAATAATTCAAACGCTGGCGCAAAACGTTTATATCACGATTGACCTCGACGTGTTTGACCCCTCGATCATGTCCGCGGTCGGCACCCCTGAACCGGGAGGAATGCTGTGGCATGACGTCCTCAACCTTCTGCGTGCAGTAACCCGGGAAAGGACGGTGGTGGGATTCGACATAGTAGAACTGTGCCCCGGCCAGGGACACGCTGCCTGCGCATTCACGGCTGCTAAACTGGCTTATAAGTTAATGGGGTATGCCTTAACGCCCGGCAAATAGCCCCTTCAATATTATGTCAATATAGCTTCCCCTGATTGACAACTGACCTCGTCTTGTATTAACATTCCTTGGTTTAGCAAATATGCCTCTTAAACAAAAACCTTCTCCAAAGAATCCAGGGTTCAGCATGGGGGAAGCTGCTACCCATTACTTTTCGTCACTACCACCCGGCACGGCCGCACCTGCCCAGCAAGAGGTATTCAAGTTTATCCGCTGGTATGGTGAGGAAAAGCCGGTCATCAATCTCACCGGCCAGGAAGTTGCCAACTATGCGGAGCAATTCGGAACCGCCACTGCCAAATCTGCAGAACATTTACATGCAGTCAAGACCTTCCTGTCCTTTGCCTTTAAACAGGGGGTAATCTCCACAAATCTCTCCGCTCACATCAGGGTCAAGAAACCGGCAGCCAGGCGCCTGTCTGCAAATTCCCTCAAAGCCGAAGACCCGATCATGCTGACCAAAAATGGTTACGATGAGATGAAAAGCAAACTGGTGTCCTTGAAGGAAGAACGGCCCAGGGTCACTGAGGAGATCAGGAAGGCTGCCGCTGATAAAGATTTCAGGGAAAATGCCCCCCTCCAGGCCGCCCGCGAAAAACAGGGACATATTGAAGGGCAGATCCGTGACCTCGAAGAGACATTGAAGAAGGCCCGCGTCCTGGAATCAGATGATAAAACCGGCCTCAGGATCGCCATGGGTGACACTGTAACAATTGCCGACACGATATCGGGCGAGAAAATAAATTACACCATCGTCAGTTCCCAGGAAGCAAATATTAAGCTGCATAAAATCTCGCTGGCGTCCCCGATGGGCCAGGCCATATTTAACAAAGAAGCAGGAGACCTGCTGGAAGTCAACGCCCCTTCCGGGGTCCTGACCTACAAAATCGTTGAAATCACGAGGCATTGATTAGGCCGGTACCGGTTTTCCTGATGTATGACTTTAATTATTCAGGCCGTTAAATTATAATAGGACGGTTTTGGGACAAAATCACTGAATATTCACTTACTGTTTAACGGGTACGGTTGCCCATTTAGGTGGCGCATTATTAAACAAAAATAAAAGGAATTAAGTATTAAGGAGGTACCATGGATTTTCGATTAACAGAAGAACAAGTAGCCCGCAGAAAAGAGATTTACAAAGTCTGCGAGGAACTGGAGAAGAAAAAACCGAAGAGTTATGTCGGTTTTGAAAGCCAGTTCGATAACCAGGAGGGCTGGGACTTCCACCGCTATTGCGCAAAGGAATTCGCCAAGAGGGGCTGGCTGGCGCTCGGTTGGCCCAAGGAATACGGTGGCACCGGCACTATGATGGACAAGGTGCTCCTGGCAGAAGCGCGGGGCTATTATGACCTGCCCGGCTCGGATATCTTCGGCGTATCGATGCTTGCTCCCACTCTGCTGGCAGCAGGCAGCGAGGAGATCAAAAGGGAATTCCTGCCGAAAATCGCCAGCGCTGAGATCATGTTCTGCGAACTCTGGAGTGAGCCCAATGCCGGTTCAGACCTGGCAGGGATGACTTCCACCGCGGTCCGCAAGGGTGACGAATTCATCGTCAACGGCCAGAAGACCTGGAATACCGGCGCTCACTTTGCCGACTGGGGATTCGGTGTCTACAAATCCGACCCGAATGGCCGAAAGCATCACAACCTTACCTTCATCCTCAATAATATGAAAGACAAGGGCGTTACCGTAAGAGGCATTCCTTATATGAATGGCTCCCATGTTTACAACGAGGTTTACCTGGATGATGTCCACATGTCCGCCAAGTATATTGTTGGCCAGGAAAACGAAGGCTGGGCCGTGGTTAATGTGCTCGCCGGTTTCGAAAGGTCAAATATGGATATGGTTTACGGCCTGGTAAAAGCGCAGGAAGAATTTGTGAATTTCTGCAACGAGACCAAGAGGAACGGCAAGCCGTTATCACAGGACCCCATGATCCGCAACAAAATTGCCGAATTCGCCTGTTCAATTGAAGCTGTGAGAACCCTGGCCTACCGCGTGGCCGACCAGCAGAACCGCAATGAGATGGGACTGATGGATGCCGCCTCGGTAAAAGTATTTGCCAGCGAACTTCTGGAGAAGTTCGGCCAGATAGCCACGGAACTGCTGGGACCTTACGGCCAGGTCAAACACTCGAAGTGGGCCAAATTGAACGGTTCCGCCGAGTATAACTACCAGGCGTGCTTCGTGCCTATCGTGTCAATGGGTACCAATGAAATCCAGCGCAATATCATCGCATGGTACGGCCTTGGCCTGCCCCGCATGAAATAATTGAAGACGCGTAATTCTTAAGGAGGAAATATGGATCTTAGATATACTGAACAACAGGAAATATTGAAAAAGTCAGCCAAGGATTTCCTTGCCAAAGAGTGCCCCAAAGCCAAGGTCAGGGAGCTTGAGAATGATGCCAAGGGCTACGACCCCGCGCTCTGGCAGAAAATGGGCGAACTCGGATGGCTGGGTTTTAACATACCGGAAGACTACGAAGGCATGGGTTACTCGTTTGAGGACCTGACCATGCACATAGAGGAAGTGGGCAAGAACATACTTCCCGGACCCTATATCAGCACCGTTGTCAATACCTATGCCATAGTTGAAGCGGGCACGGAAGAGCAGAAGAAGGACCTGCTGCCGAAAATATCCAACGGCAATTGCATCCTTACCCTGGCATGGCTGGAGGAAAACGGCCTGTTTGATGCTTCGGGGATTACACTGAAAGCCACAGCCAAGGGTAGCGATTATGTCCTCAACGGCACTAAAATGTTCGTTGATGGCGCGCACGTTGCCAATAATATGATCGTGGTAGCCCGCACCAAAGACGGCGCCGGCGAAGATGGCGTTACGCTTTTCCTGGTAGACGCCAAAGCGGCCGGTATTAAAACGGAAGTTATCCCCACGATTGCCCTGGACCATCTCTGCGAAGTGGTTTTCAAAGATGTGGCAGTATCTGCCAAGAACGTGTTGGGCAAAGTCGATAAGGGCTGGGCCATACTCCAGATGCTCATCAGGAAAGGCTCAATTCTCAAGTCCGCCGAATCCTTCGGCGGCCTGCAGGCTGTTTTCGAGATGACCGTTGCCTATGCCAAGGAGCGGGTCCAGTATGACAGGCCAATCGGCGCATTCCAGGCGCTGCAGCACAAAATGTCTGATATGTGGATAGCGCTCGGGACCAGCAAATTCCTGCTCTACGAAGCTGCCTGGAAAGAGTCTGAGGGCGAATCCAGCGCCAAAGAAGCTTCCATGACCAAAGCCTATATCAATGAGACCTACAAATTAATTACCGCCCTGGGCGTCAAGCTTCATGGCGGCATCGGCACAAGCTCTGACCATGATGTCCCGCTGTATTACCGCAGGGCCAAGGCCGCCGATACTGCCTACGGCAGCACCGATTACCACCGTGAGTTGGTGGCACAGCTAATCGGCATGAAATAGCATATACTTTAAATCAGATAGCGGTCCCCTGCCCGGCGCCGGGCAGGGGATTGTTATTTACCGCGTTAAGTTAAATTGCCCTGATACTATACTTGTGTTATACTTGTCAGCG
>JBFYUA010000093.1:0-3100 GCA_041300305.1 Dehalococcoidia bacterium
GATTATCATCATCCTGGCTTCGGCGATATCCGCGCAGTATTTTAAATCCTGGCCGGTGAACCTGAAATTCAGCGGCACCACCCAGGCCCCACTCCTTAATATCCCGAAATAGACTATGAGCCAGTCGATGGAATTCATCATCCAGAGGATGACCCTGTCGCCTTTTTTTATGCCTGCGCCGGCCAGGGCGTTGGCAACCCTGTTCGCTTCGCAGTCAAACTCCTTCCAGGTAATCTCGCGGCGGTCTTCGCCGGACTTCATCTCGACCAGTGCACAGTCACAGGGATACATCCTGGCATTGCGCGCTAACATCTCAGGGATGGTGATCATGCATCTGCTCCCGGTTTAACTGCCCGCGCCTGAATGAGTCTAAGATTAATTTTATTCATGCCATCCCTTTAAGCCTGCTAAAATATAGCTAATTCGAGAAACAAATATTTTCTTTGGGACGGTGGCGGTTACCATACTGTAACCGGTCCGGCGCAGGTAATTATATAGTGATGCGCAGAACCCACGCAATGATGAGTATTTTCCAGAATATAAGAGGAGCAACATGAGAGAAACTGCGGCCGTGAGTATTTTCCAGGGCAAGGTGGCGGTCATCACCGGGGCGGGTTCAGGTATCGGCAAGAGTTTGGCTGAAGAACTGGCACGGCGCGGAGCCCGGGTGGTTATTTCGGATATTAATTCCGGGCGCATAGAAAATACCGCAGAGGGCATCGCCAGGTCAGGCGGCAAGGTTACCGCAGCCACGCTCGATGTCTCAGATTACGAAGCCGTTAAAAGTATGGTCGAAGGAACGCTTGCCACCCACGGCAGGATCGACTATCTCTTTAATAACGCAGGCATTGCCATTGCCGGTCCCGCCAAAGAGTTCACCATAGAGGACTGGCGCAGGGTAATGGACATCAATTTGTACGGTGTGGTCCATGGCATCGCCGTTGCTTACCCGCTGATGGTAAAGCAGGGATGGGGGCATATCGTAAATACAGCCTCGATTGAGGGACTCGTGCCGTTTCCCGCCACCGTGAGCTACGTCGCCAGCAAGTATGCCGTAGTCGGGCTCTCCAGCGCGCTTCGCATCGAGGGCGCCGCCCACGGGGTCAGGGTGAGCGTGGTATGTCCCGGGTATGTCAGGACCGCCATCTTCGCCGACAGCAAAATAATTGGCATGGATAGACAGAATATTAAAGGGCTGATAGACCGGTTGGGAGTCACGCCCGAAGAATGCGCCCGGATAATCCTGGGCGGCGTGGAACGCAACGAGGCCACTATCATCGTGACATTTTATGCAAAATTCCTGTGTTTTATAAACAGGCTCATACCTGGCCTGTGGGTCTGGCTGATGGCAAGAAACTACAGGAAAGCGGTTGAAAACGGGATGATCAGGTAGCCCATATTGTCTATTTCTCGGCTAACACTTCGTCGCTGACGCTTGCGCTGTCCGCGGGATAATACCTGGACATCACGAAATACATCACCGTTGAAATGAACAACACGGGCATCATGGTCAATAAGGCATTCCTCAGGCCGGAAGCGCCGCCGCCCAGGGTGTCCGACGACGCGCCCAAATACAGCGGCCCCGGGACTGCCCCAAGGATTAATGAGATCATTGTTCCCATACCCAGGCCGGTAGTGCGGTGCTGGGGCGGCAGCACATCGGTCCAGATTGCGAAAAGGCCGGGCAAAACCATGCCGGAGCAAAACATTGTTATCAGCGACACCACGATGAAGGTTGTGATGGAATAATTTGTCGATACTATCACCAAAGTAGCAGAAATTGAATACAGCAACATCGAGACTACCAGGAAATGGGCCCTGCCGCCCACCTTCCTGCTTTGCCATCTGTCCCCAAGGTAACCGCCAAGCGGCGCACCCACAATCACGATAAGCCCGGTCAAACCGGAAATCGTCCCCGCTTGAAACGCATCTATGCCGTAGGTTCTCATGAGCAAGGCCGGCGTCCAGCCGAGTAAAGTGAAGGTAACAAAGGCATACAGGGTTTGCGCAATCACATTAAATGTGTAAGTCTTTATTCTAAACAGCCGGGTTATCTCGGAAAAAAACTTTTTGCTGACAACACCCTCGCCCCTTTCCCTGATGGTTGCATAGTCCGGCAGGAAGAAAGTGAGAATGCCCAATATAACTCCGGGTATGGCGAAGACGTAGAAAGGCACCCGCCAATCGCCGGTCTGTGCAACAAGCAGTCCGCCGATCATCAGCCCTAAAGCCGTCCCCAGTTGTGCCGCCGACTGGAACAAGCCCAACACCCTCCCTCTTACTTTCTTTGAGAATGCCAGCGATAGCCAGGCGGTCCCGCCGGGATTGTAGCCGGCTTCCCCTGTGCCTACCACGAAACGGGCGGCCAAGAGGTGCCAGAATTTCGTCCCGAGGCCGGTAGCCAGGGTGGCCAGGCTCCAGATAATGGCCATGATGCCCAGCGTCTTGCGGCGGCTCCACCGCTCCACGAAAATGGACCCCGGTATCATCAGCAAGCCCACTCCCAGCAGGAAAATGGACTGCGTGGCCCCGACCTGTGCATCGGTCAACTGCAGCGCTTTCTTCATAGGCTCAAGCGCAATTGCCATCAGGGCCCTGTCAGCGAAGTTCAGGACGTATAGCAGGAAAAGAACAATGAGTACAAACGCGGCGCCCCTCCCGCCAACCTCATATTTCTGTTTGTTTTCCATCAGGCAGTCTTCCTCCTTCCCTGTATAATTCCTTACTTTAATACCGGGGGATGCAATTTACAATACCCTTCAGGGGTTATATTTTGAGTTTATCGCCTCCCGGCGCCACATTTTTGCTTGACACATACATTGCGCTGCTAATAACATGGTGACATGCCGTTCCCTGACGCCAAGGACACGGGTAAGCCGGGAGACGAGGTGATAAGGCTCGTTATCGCCGATACCATGGACATTGTCTGCAAGGGCCTGCCGCAGGTGCTGGGGACGTGGACCGGGATCCGCGTTGCAGGCGTGTGCAGCACCGGGTTCGAACTGGTCAAAATGGTGCAGCGCGAAAAGCCGGACGTGGTGCTGCTGGACTCCGAGATCAGGGCCTGCACCTACGACGAGGCCATTTCGGCCATCCACCG
>JBFYUA010000038.1:0-2668 GCA_041300305.1 Dehalococcoidia bacterium
TTTAACCAGTATTTTATCCCCCGCCTTTAAGCTTCCTGTGAATACCCGCAGGTGCGGAATGACACCGCGGTAGGAATCGTAAAACGAATCGAAGATCAGGCACTTTAAAGCAGCATCCGCGCTGCCGGTAGGAGGGGGCACCATCTCAACTATGGTTTCCAGCAACTCGGTCACGCCGCTGCCGTCCTTGGCCGAGACAAGCAAAATGTCCTCTATGCTCAGGCCAAGCATGGAATACAACTGCAGGCTGCAGTCATCCACCATGGCGCCGGCCAGGTCGATCTTGTTGATCACCGGAATGATTTTCAGACCGGCGTCCAGGGCCAGGTTGGCATTGGCGATAGTCTGGGCCTCCACGCCCTGCGTGGCGTCCACCAGCAGCACGGCGCCCTCGCAGGCCATCAGGCTGCGCGACACTTCGTAATTAAAATCCACGTGTCCCGGTGTGTCTATCAGGTTCAGTATATATTCACCGCCGTCCCCGGCCTTATAAGGTATCCTGACCGACTTGGCCTTGATGGTGATGCCTCTTTCCCGTTCGAGCTCCATGCTGTCCAGCATCTGGTCCATGCTCGTCTTGCGGACCATGCCGGTAAGCTCCAGTATCCTGTCGGCCAGGGTGGACTTGCCGTGGTCGATATGGGCAATGATGCAGAAGTTGCGTAAATTATTCATCTCAATAAAAAGCAGGATAACTGCCGTGCTAAATAGCAGTTATCCTGCAATTGTCGCCGCTTATTTTATTATACTACTCTTCGGTCACGGTCATTTTGCGCGCCAGTTTGAGCAGCATGCGCTGTTCGGCCGCCGCGATATTATGCCTGGTGCGATCGATTACATCGGAATTCACCGAGACCGAGGTTATACCCCATTCCACCAGCTTTTCAGCAAAATCAGGGTAGTTAGAGGGCGCCTGCCCGCAGATGGAACAGGTGATGCCCATCTTCCGGGAGGTCTTGACTATTGACTTAATAGACTCCATCACAGCCTTGTCCCTTTCATCATAGAGAGGGGCGCAAATTTCACTGTCCCGGTCCACGCCCAGTACAAGCTGGGTGAGGTCGTTGGAGCCTATGGACACGCCGTGGATGCCCTCCTTAGCATAGTCCTCGAGCCAGTAAACCACGGACGGGACCTCGGCCATCACCCATAGCTGCAGGCCGCGGTCATCACTCAGCGGACTGGCATCGATGATTTTCTTACAGCGCTGAAATTCCCACAGTGTACGTACGAAGGGGATCATCAGGTGAAGGTTCTTGTCGAGTTCCCTGACCTTCTGGATTACTTTCAATTCAAGCTCAAACAGGTCAGGGTTGAGGATATAGCGGTAGCATCCGCGGAACCCGATCATGGGGTTCTCCTCGACGGCCTCATATTTATCCCCGCCGCGCAGGTTGCGGAATTCATTGGTGCGGAAGTCGATAGCGCGGTAGATTATCGGCCTGGGATAGAAGGCACGGGTGAAGATACGCAGCTTCCTGACCATGGCGTCGACAAACTGGTTGCCCTTTCCCTCTTCCATCAACTGCCTGGGGTGTATGCCGTCGCAGGCATCGATGACCATAAACTCGGCCCTGAGCAACCCGACACCGTCGACGTCCTCTTTGGCAATCCGTTCAGCTTCATGCGGCATGGCCAGGTTGACATAGAGCTTGGTGGCGGTAACAATGGGCGCCGATTTGGCTATCACCTCCGTGCCCTTCTCCTCGGTCTTCTTTTCTTTCAGCCTGCCCTCATAGACAATCCCGTGCGTACCGTCCACCGTCACCAGCATTCCGTCCGCCAGTACCTTTGTAGCAGTTCTCGTCCCCACGATACATGGTAAGCCCATTTCACGGGATACGATGGCGGCGTGGCAGGTCACACCACCGCCATCGGTAACGATGGCGGAAGCCTTCATCATAAGCGGTACCCAATCAGGGGTGGTCATCTCAGCGACCAGCACATCACCACTCTCGAACCCATTATCCTTATCCGGAGAGACAAGCACACGGACCTCTCCGCTGCCGCGGCCCGGGCTGGCGCCCAGCCCCCTTATTAATTCCTTGCTATCCTCCTCCTCCGGTTTCTCCGTTTCGACCTTTACTGCAGTGATAGGTGTGGTTATCGGCCTCGACTGAAGCATGTAGACATGATTGCCCTCGATTGCCCATTCAGTGTCCTGCGGGCTGCCGTAATGCTGCTCTATTTTCATTCCCAGCCCGGCGATTTTCTGGATATCCTCATCTGTAAGCACCTGCTCGTTAGCTTCTTTCTCCGAGAGGTCGATATTCTTATTGCGGCCTTTCTCATCCCTGACTATCTTAAAATTTTTATGCGATATCCTGCTATCCCTGACTTTCATGGCCGCTTTGTCTATCTCGTAATAATCCGGGGACACCAGCCCCCCGACCACCACCTCACCAAGCCCGAATGCGCCTTCAATAACCATGCTCCCCAGGTTATTATTTCTGGGGTTAGCTGTAAACATAACGCCGGCTTTGTCGGAATTAACCATTTTTTGCACGACCACGGCAATAACCGGCTCATCGAGGAATTCCCTTTTGGCCCGGTAAGATATTACCCTTGCGCCGTACAGGGAGGCCCAGCACTCTTTCACCTTGCGGATCACATCTTCCCTGCCATGAATATTCAAAAATGTGGCGTTCATTCCCGCGAATGAGGCCTG
>JBFYUA010000053.1:0-4371 GCA_041300305.1 Dehalococcoidia bacterium
GCTCTTGCCCGGCGGACTCTTCTGCGGCAATTGCGGCACGCAGGTTGACTGGGAAGAGCCGGACCGTCAAAGCTTTCAACCGGACCCGCCGCGGGTCCCGCCGCCTCCACCGGCTCCGTCGCCGGCGCCTGTTCACGTGGAACAGCCCGTGGATATCGGGCAGCCGGGCGCTCATCACATCGCTGCAGACGGGCATTACCGGCAGCCGCCTATGCATCAACCCCCGGGCCTGGCCGGGGAGATCCCTGAAGCTGCCCAGCCAACGGCGCTGCTCCGGGCCACGCCGGCGGACCCAATATATCCGGTACCGCCTACCCATAAGGCCAGGGCGGCTGAACATCACGAAAGGAGCCTGGCGCTCCTGAAGGACGGGCACTATGCGCTGGCTATTGATGAATTGAGCAAGGCCCTGCAATATGACCCGGGCACGGCCATTATCTATATGTTGAGGGGGGGAGCACTCTACAAGAAAGGTGACCTCGATAGCGCACTGGCCGACCTGGACCGCTCTATCGAACTCGATCCCAACCTGGCGGCGGCTTTATACAACCGCGGCAGCGTGTATTACTACAGGCAGGATTTCGACCGGGCCATCGCCGATTTTTCACGGGCGCTGACTATTGATAATGCGGACGCGGCGGCCTACCATAACCGTGGCTGCGCCCTTATGATGAAGGGGAAATTCTACGAGGCCATCGATGATATCAACCGGTCAATACAACTCGACCCGCGTGACCCAAGGGTCTATTGCAGCCGCGCCAGCGCTTACGCGCAGACGGGACAGACGCAGAATGCGGCCGCGGATTACCGAAAGGTAAAAGGCATGACGGCCGACCCGGCCGTTATTCATAAGGCGGAGCAGGCCCTTCGGGATCTGGGGGAGGGATGAGCGGCGGTTCGGCCGGTTCCAGCTCTTCAATCTTGCTTTCGTGACGTATCTCTTCAATTTTGAGTAACGGCCTTTCCAGCATGTTTTTGCGCGTGGTGGTGAGGTTTGTAAACTCGTTCTGGGCGTCCTGCAGCTTCCTGCCCATCTTATCCATGCTCTCAGCGAACTTCTGCCACTGAAGGGCGAATTGCTTTATCTGGGCGATGATCTCGGACAGGCCCTTCTCCATCTTGAAGTTCTTGACGGCCTGGTTGATGAGCGCCAGGACGGCGAAAAGGGTTACCGGTGAGCACAATACTACCCTGCTCTGCAGGGCATAATCGAGGAGGCCGGGATCATTCTCGTTGATGAAGCGGTAAACTTGCTCGTTGGGTATCAGCACCAGGACGTAATCAAGCGTGCCGGAGGGGTTGATATATTCCCGCCCGGTGACCTCTTTAACCCGCTGCCGGGAATCTTTCAGGAAGGCGCCTTTGAAAGCCTCGCGGTCGGCTTCCGACTCGCTATCGGTGTACTTCATATAATTGCCCAGGGGGAACTTGACGTCCATATTGAGCACCAGGCCGTTGGGCAGGAGGAAGGTGTAATCGGGACGCGAACCGGACTCGTCAACCTGCTGCTTGCGGTAATTGAGCCCTTCAACGAAGCCGATGCTGTGCAAAATGTCATCAGCCATGCGCTCGCCCCACTGTCCCCTCACCTGGGTGTTGCCCAGGGCGGCCTGCAGTTTGCCGGTGGTTTCCGATAGCCGCAGCGTCTGCTCGGAGGCGGACTTGAGCTGCGCGGTAAGGTCCCCGTAAGCATGCGCACGGTCCTTCTCAAGCCCGGCGATAAGGTCATTCACACCTTTGAGGTTATCCCGTACTTCTTTGAGGGACTGGTCGATGAGCGCCTTCTTGCCTTCCAGGCTCTGTTCGCCGAGCTGGACCTGGCCGCTGATGACCTGCCCGGACATTTTGACCAGGTGGTCTACGGCGCTCTGCGTGGCGGCATCGGTAAAGGCCGACAGGTTCTTCTGTATCTCACCGCCGACGGACAGCACATCCTGCCTGTAATAAGGCTTGTAAACGCGTGTAATCACGATGGTGACCGCTACGCCGATGGCTATGCCGGCAAGCAGGACGATGCCGTAAATAAGCAGTTCATTCATGCCGCGCCTCCTTTAATTAACGGCTGATGACCAAATCATGTCCGGGGAAGCAGTTCACGCCAGTTGAAGTCACGATCCAATCCGCTGCCGGCTGCTATCATGACAAGCGAGATTATCAGTATTGTGATGCTTATTATCAGCAGGGCCTGCAATATCAGCATGCCGACACCGTACCACATCCAGGTGCGCTGGGTTTTGCGGAAATGCTCTATGCTGTCCCATTTCTTTTTCTGCCAGGCCCACTCATTGCCGCGCACTCCGAGGACGATGGCCATCACGATGCTGATGATCCAGCCTACGTAGGGGATCAGTCCACCCAGCGCAACCAGTGCTATCCAGACGTTGTGGCCGATGCCCCAGATCCAGGTGAGCAGGAAGGCGCCCCAGTTCCAGCCCCTCAATTCAGGCGGTAACTGCGACAGGTCGCCCTGTCCCGAAGTGTTACCCGACACCAGCCCGGGGGTTTGGCCAGGCCAGGCGCCCGTTTTTAGCCGGGCCTCCAGGCAGGGGTTACAGTAAAACTGGTTATCGAAATTGACCTTGCATTCGGGGCAGACGAACCTGCCGCAATTGCAGCAGCCGCCCTCAGCCTCCCTATCCGTGTGTATCGCGCATTTCATAGCTTATCCTCCTGCTTTTGGCTTGCTGTTACGCTCAGTACTTTATCGTTCCGGACTGCCTGAGACCCTGGACCACAAGGGCCAGGACGATCAGCAAAATCACGGTGATAAGGACGGTCAGCGTAATAGATATCCATAAACCCCAGAGCATCCAGCTACGCTGAACGCGTTTGAAGTGCTCGATGCTCTCCCAATGCCTGCTCTGCCATGCCCACTCGTTACCCTTGAAGGCCAGCACCCAGGGCATGACCATGACGCCGAGATAGGGAACGAATACCAGGAATGACCACCAGACGTTGTTGCCGATACCCCATATCCAGGTGAGCAGGAAGCCACCCCAGTTCCATTCGCCCAACCCGGGCGGAACGGGCGCTTTGCTGCCCATCCCCGATGTGTTGCCGATGGAAACTGCCGTTGCCGGCACATCGCCGCCTGAAGCCATTTTCTCGATGCAGGAGTTGCAGTAAACCCTGCTCTCGTATTCAACCTTGCACTCGGGGCAGACTGCCTTGCTGCATGAGATGCAGGCGCCTACCGCGTCGCGGTCGGGGTGTTGATAACAATTCATTCCGGCCTCCTTTTCAACCGTCTGCCGGGGCAGACTTATCAGTTGAGTTTCTCTTGGATAAAGTATATTGCATGTACGCTTAACAATCTACCCGTGGCCCGGCGGCCGACTAAACTTTTTCCCCGGCCGCGCGTTTTATCTACCAGGAAAGCAAAAAACGGGGGTAGCAAAAATGAGCGTCAATATTCAGTTAGCGGCAATACTGGTAGGCTACTCGCTTATCTGTTCACTGATGATGCTGCTGGCATGCTCTATTTAGTCATATCACGGCGTCCCCTTTTTTTACCCCGCTCCCGCTATCTCCGCGAACGCGGGGTTTTTTATTGCCCGTTGCCCGGATGGGCCGGACGGGAATATACTGAAGCGGGGATTTTTCGATGAAAATAGGCGTTATCTCGGATACCCATGCCAGGCACTGTTCACAGCTTCCACAAAACCTATTAAAAGCACTGGAGAAGGTTGACCTGATCATTCACGCGGGCGATATCGTGACGATGGACGTCATCCGCGGGCTGGAGCAGGTGGCGCCGCTGCAAGGCGTCTGCGGCAATATGGACCTGCCCGAGGTCAGAATAGCCTTCCCGGAAAAACTGGCGCTGGAACTGGCGGGCAGGAAGATCGCTGTTATGCACGGCAGCGGCAGCCCGGCAGGCCTGGAAAACCTGGTGACGCAGGCGTTCCCAAGTGCGGATATCATCATTTTCGGGCACAGCCACCTGGAGGTGAATAAAGTCCTGGATGGAATTCACCTTTTTAACCCGGGCAGCGCCGCCAATTCCTACGGGATACTGGAGCTGGGAGAAAAAGCCGGCGCCAGGATTATCAGGGATTACTATTAGAGGTGTGATATGAATGAGGGCTGGCAAGATTATAAAATACTCGACCACCCGGCGATTGTGAATTTTATCTTCTACCCGCGCGCCAACGATTATGAACTGCCCGATAACGAGCGGGCTACAGGCTTCCTGGTACCTGTGGCCGACGGCATCAGCGTCTCCTGCCGCTTTTTCTCCGGGAATAAAAACAATGCGAATATCCTGTTTTTCCACGGCAATGGCGAACTGGCGGGGGAATATGAGGATATCGGCAGTGCCTTCAATAGTGCAGGCATTAACCTGTTTGTGGCCGATTACCGCGGTTACGG
>JBFYUA010000071.1:0-10513 GCA_041300305.1 Dehalococcoidia bacterium
GAAAATGGCCGGCGGCACCAGCCTCGATTATCTGCTCAATACCATCAAGCTCTTCAGTAGCGTTGACCTGCGTATGGATACCTATTCTCCCCTCCCGCTGGAACTGGCGCTGGTGGAGAGCGTCATCTCCCGGCACGCCAGGGAAAAATCGGCCGCGGATACCTCCTCAGGCAGGGATTGGCAGTCGGCAAGGACGGCGCCCGCCACACCCAGGATAGCCAGGACCACCGAACCGGCGCGGACAGCCGGCCCGGCAGGCAAGCCTCTCAACACGTCCGGGGCGCCACCCCAGGACCCGGCGCAACTGCCCCAGACGGGGCACCCTTCAGCCCACCTGCCGGACCCATCCATAATTGAACCGCTCAAGATGGACGACCCCAACGACTTGCCATACCTGAAAATACACTGGAAGGACTTCATCAATTCGATGCGCGGCGAGGGTTCCGGGGGGAACCTCGATGCCCGCTTACGCCACGCTTGCGAGCCCGTGGAGATCAAAGGAGATAACCTGGTGCTGGGCTTCTACCACGAGTTCCACAAGAAGTATATCGACGACCGCAAATATCTCCACCTCATCGAGAAAAAGCTCAGGGAAGTCTTCGGCCACAACTATACGGTGACCTGTATCATGCTGTCCCAGGAACAAAAATCCGAATTGAAACCCGCCAGCAGCAATCACCTCGTGGAGGCGGCCTTGAGCCTGGGGGCTAAGATAGTTGAAGAAAAAGCGGAAACGGAGGTAACATGAGTCAATTTAACCTGC
Organism: Dehalococcoidia bacterium; assembly: GCA_041300305.1. GTDB lineage: Bacteria > Chloroflexota > Dehalococcoidia > GIF9 > UBA5629 > CAIMUM01. Next base: position 764 of record JBFYUA010000071.1, read on the forward strand.
GCCAGATACAGGAACTCCAGGCCAAACTGGTCAAAGCCCAGGAAGATCTGGGAAACACGAACGTAGAGGTGACCGCCGGAGGCGGCGCCATCAAGATAGTCATCAACGGCCACCAGCAGTTCCAGTCGATTACCATCTCGCCCGAGGTGGTCAATCCCGACGATGTGGACTTCCTGCAGGATATCGTGCTGGCGGCCTGTAACGAAGCGGTGCAGAAATCACAGGAAATGGCCGCCCAGAATATGAGCAAGCTGACAGGCGGGATGAAGATACCGGGCCTGTTTTAGGATGGTCATTTGAACCCTGATTTCCTACCCGCAGCCAGGCCCATCTCACGGCTTATCGAAGAGTTTAACAAACTGCCCGGCATAGGACCCAAGACCGCGCAGCGCCTCGCCTATCACTTGCTGCAAGCGCCGCCTGAGAGGTCGCGCGACCTCGCCGACGCCGTCCTCGGACTTAAGGAAAACCTCAGGCTGTGCTCGGTGTGCCTGAATATCACCGATACCGACCCCTGCGGCATATGTGCCGATGAAACGCGGGATGTGACCAAGGTCTGCGTGGTGGAAGAACCCATCGACATCATGCCCCTGGAGAGGACCAGGAAGTTCCATGGACTTTACCATGTGCTGCACGGCGTTATCTCCCCCGGCGACGGCGTCAAGCCGGAGGACCTGCGCATCAGGGAACTCCTGGAGCGTCTCGGCAGGACGGGAATAACTGAGGTCATACTGGCCACCAATCCAAACGTGGAGGGGGAGGCCACCTCCATGTATATCCAGCGCCTCGTCTCCCCGCTCGGCATCCGTGTCACCAGGCTGGCGCGCGGCCTGCCCTTCGGCGGTGACCTTGAATATGCCGACGCCGTGACGCTCAGCCGTGCCCTTGAAGGCCGGCAGGAGATGTAATAACACCGCCATGACCGCACGGGTCTATCAGACAGCAGGCATCGTCATCAGGCGGCATAAATTCGGCGAAGCCGACCGGCTGGTCACGCTCTTTACTGCCGATTTCGGCAAGGTGCGGGCCATCGCCAAAGGCGCCATGCGGCCCGGCAGCAAGCTGGGAGGCAACGTCGAACTGCTCACGCATAGCCAGCTGATGCTGGCCCGCGGCCGCAACCTCGATATCATCACACAGGCCCAGGCTATCGACATTTTTCTGCCCATCAGGGACTCCCTGGAATTGATGTCATGCGGCTTTTACCTGTCCGAACTCGTTGATACCTTTACTGAGGAGAATGTCCGGGACCTGGAGATGTTCGATCTCTTCCTCAACACGCTGAAGGACCTGGCCGAGGCACGTGAGGGCGAACGCGTCCTGCGCTACTTCGAACTGCGGCTGCTCAACCACCTGGGCTATCGTCCGCAACTCGGCAAATGCGCCAATTGCAGCCGGCAGCTGCTGCCCGAGGTGAACTACTTCAGCCCGGCACAGGGAGGGGTGCTCTGCCGTGAATGCGGCTATCCGGATATGGGCGCCCGCACCATCTCCATCAACGCCCTCAAGGTCCTGCGCTTCTGGCTGCAAAGCGACTTCGCCACCGCCGGCAGGGTTAAACTCACCATTGAACTCACCGGCGAAATCAAGAGCCTGATGCGTGAGCACATCCGCTATATACTGGAGAAACAGCTCAAGTCCATAGACTGGATGGATACGTTGGCCAATGGGGCCGGTCCGGCGGTGCGGGCAAACGGAAACCAGGATAATGGCAATGGACTGCGGTAAACACCCTGCCTATGGCCAACTCTCTATGGTGCCCAGGTAGTCGTCCACAGTCTCAGCCCTCCGTATCTGGCGAATCCCGCCCCCGGGCATAACCATCAACTCTGCCGAGCGAAGCTTACCGTTGTACTGGAATCCCATGGCAAAGCCGTGAGCGCCGGCATCGTGCAGCACGAAGACATCGCCCGGCGCAACATGCGGAAGGGGACGGTTCACAGCAAACTTATCGTTGTTCTCACAAAGCGAACCGGTCACATCGTACACACGGTCTTTTGGCTCATTTTCCTTGCCCATTACAGTTATATGGTGATAGGCGCCATACAGCGCGGGGCGCATCAGGTTAGCCATGCAGGCATCCAGTCCCACGAAGTCCTTGTACTTCTGTGAAACATGCCGGACTTTCGATACCAGGAACCCATGCGGGCCTGTTATGGCCCTGCCGCACTCAGTAACCACACGTACCGGGCCCAACTCCATGTCCTCTATATATTTTTTATAGGCGCAGTGTATACCGGAGGATACCGCTTCAAGGTCAATGGCCGCCTGTTCCGGCTTGTAGGGTATCCCGAAGCCCCCGCCGAGGTTGATAAAATCGAATTTGATCCCCGTGTCATGATGTATCATGGCAGCCAGCTTGAACAGCATCACTGCGGTTTCCTGCAAATATTGCTCGTCCAGCATGTTGGAAACAACCATGGTGTGCAGGCCGAACCTTTCGGCCCCCAGTTCAAGAGCCTTGATATAGGCGCCCTTTATCTGCCCAGTGGCCACGCCGTACTTGGATTCCTGCGGATCGCCGATGATGTCGTTGCCCTTCCTTAACGCTCCCGGGTTGTACCTGAAGCAGATAAGTTTGGGCATCCCCGCTTTTTTATCAAGGTAGCCTATGTGTGAGATGTCATCCAGGTTGATGATGGCGCCGAGTTGCCTGGCCCTGACATATTCCCCGGCCGGCGTGTCGTTGGACGTGAACATGATATCCTCGCCCCTCATTCCAAGCTTCTCGGCGATGCTAAGCTCCGGCAGTGAGCTGCAGTCCGCCCCGAAGCCCTCTTCCCTCAAAACATTTACGATATGGGGGTTTGGGCAGGCCTTTACCGCGAAGTAGTTCCGGTAGGCCGGCTTCACCCATGCAAAGGCCTTTTTGTACGCCCCGGCAGTATCCCGTATGCCCTGCTCATCATAAATATAAAAGGGCGTGGGGTACCTTTGCAGCGCTTCCGGCAATGCCCGCAGGATGCGGCCGGGTATCGGCCTGGCTTCTTCGCGGCGGACAATATCACACCTTGCAGATTGTTTCGACCGGGCCATCTTCTCCAGCCTGTCTATCTCGGGGTGATTGCCTGGCCTCTCCCTGGCCTCGTTGCGCAGAAAGTTCCCGTATATGGCCAGCCCTTTTTTAGCGCCCGCCGGGCTGATATAGCCGTCATTGGAGGTTATGGCCGCGTAAATTTGCAGTGAAGCCTCTTTGCCCTTTATGTTTTCTATTAGGCCGCTATCCGCGCCATAGATTTTCACGCTTCCGATGGCTGCCGGATTAATGCGCAGCGCGGCTACTCTTCCCAAGAAAAGCTTGAGTTCGTCAGGCTTCATCTAATTCTCCCGCACTTCTAATACCCGGGTCCCCTCCGTAACCCCTGTCAAGCCTCTCTCTGAATTCCTGCGGACTGAACCTGTAGTCCTGGGTGCCGCAACACTCTACTGCAAAGGAAGCGCATACGCTGCCCATGCGCGCAGAATGCCCGATGCTCTTGCCCCGGACCAGCCCGCTGATCAGTCCTCCCCGGTACGCGTCGCCGGCGCCTGTTGGGTCCACCACTGCCTTCGGTTTAACCGCAGGAGTGTTTATTTCACCATCCTGCGTGGATATTATGGAACCCAGTTCTCCCCTGGTGACAATTATGGTATTGGCCAGCCTCATTAACGCTTCCTTTTTTAACCCTGTCGTACTGATGATCAGGTCTAACTCATAGTCATTGCAGATCAAAATCCGGCACCCTTCTATTGCCTGGACCAATTCATTAGCTTTTAACATCGGCAGCGATTGCCCGGGGTCGAAGATATAATCGATTCCCCTGGCCTTGCAGAAGCCCGGGTAATTCAGCATGTCCTCAAGATTGCCGGGAGAGACAATAACAATAGTCTCCTTGGAATCAAGTTTGTCGAAATTCAGGCAAGAAGAACATTTCATGGCCCCGGGATTGAACCCGGTAATCTGGTTATCGGCCTGGTCCGTAGTTATGTAGGCGCCTGCCGTAAATTCATCCTCGACTATTTTAATGCTTTCAGTAGTTATGCCATTGTCTTTGAGCCATTTAAAATATGCCGGGTAATCATGGCCGATGGTAGCAGAGACCAGGGGATTTTCCCCCATGAGGGTAAGAGCGTAGGCAATATTACCTGCCGTACCGCCAAATCTCTCTTTAAGTCCATCCACCTGAAAACAGACATTTAACACATGGATTTTTTCGGGGAGGATATGGTCGGAAAAATGTCCCGGGAAAACCATAATCCTGTCGTATGCTAATGACCCGCAGACAATGATCTTTTTATTCATAAACCTCGTTTTATTACCTCGAAACCACCACCAATTATATCACCCCGCTATATTGCGCGGAAAAAACCTTTGTCTGATGGGCCAGGTAGATGCTTTGCAGTTCATTCTGCTATAATAATCGCCTCTCACAGGAGGCGGGCGGACCGTCAGTTATGGCCCTGAGAAAAGAAATCTATAAGGTACGAGGATAGCCGAATTATGAAACATGATGTCAAAGACCTCAAACTCGCCGCAGGAGGCAACCTGCGCATCGAGTGGGCCGGCCACCAGATGCCCGTGCTCAAACTGATTCAGACGCGCTTCGCCAAGGAAAAACCCTTCAAGGGCATCCGTATCTCGGGTTGCCTGCATATCACCTCCGAGACGGCCAACCTGGCCTTTGCCCTGAAGGCAGGCGGGGCAGACCTGGTGCTCTGCGCCTCCAATCCGCTCAGCACGCAGGACGACGTGGCTGCCGCCCTGGTTAAACAAGGTTTCCCCATGTTCTGCATCAAGGGGGAGGACAACAAGACGTACTACCAGCATATTATGGCTGCACTTGAGCATAAGCCGCAATTGACCATCGACGACGGCGCCGATCTGGTCAGCACCATCCACCAGGAGAAAACTTCCCTGCTACCCTCCGTTATCGGTGGCACTGAAGAAACCACCACCGGCGTTATCAGGCTCAAGAATATGGCCGGGGCCAAGAAGCTCAAGTACCCGGTCATCGCGGTCAACGACGCCAAGACCAAGCATTTCTTTGATAACCACTATGGCACCGGTCAGAGCACCATCGACGGCATCACCCGTGCCACTAATATTCTCTGGTCCGGCAAGGTGGTGGTGGTAATCGGCTACGGTTATTGCGGCCGGGGCGTGGCGCGCCGCGCTTCCGGAATGGGCGCCCGCGTTATTGTTTGCGAGATAGATCCCATAACCGCCCTGGAAGCCGCCATGGATGGCTTTGAGGTCATGCCCCTGCTGGACGCCGCCGGGTCGGGCGACGTATTCATCACCCTGACCGGCAACCGGCACGTCCTTGACAGGGCACATTTCGCCAGGTTGAAGGACGGCGCCATCCTGGCCAATAGCGGGCATTTCAATGTGGAGATAAATATCCCCGCCCTGGAGAAGATGGCGGGTTCCACGCGCCACACCCGGCAGTTTGTGGACGAATACGTGCTGGCTGACGGCCGCCTCGTTTACCTGTTGGGCGAAGGACGGCTGATCAACCTGGCCGCCGCCGAAGGGCACCCCGCCAGTGTCATGGATATGAGCTTCGCCAACCAGGCGCTGGGGCTGGAGCATTTGCTCAAGAACAGGGGCAAACTCAAACCGGACGTTTACCCCGTGCCGCTGGAACTCGACAACGAAGTCGGGCGGCTCAAGCTCAAATCGATGGGTATATCAATCGACAAGCTCACCCGTGAACAGCAGAAATATCTCAATAGCTGGGAAGAAGGAACTTAAATAACAAGGAGCAGAAATGAAAAACACCTTTATGCGTTCACCCAAGTATTTTTTTACCTCTGAATCTGTCACCGAGGGGCATCCCGACAAGCTGTGCGACCAGGTGGCTGACGGCATACTCGACGCTATGATTAAGGACGACCCTAAAAGCAGGGTGGCCTGCGAGGTGGCGGTCACCATCGGCATGGTCATCGTGCTGGGCGAGATAACTACCAAAACCTATGTGGAGATACCCGACGTTGTGCGCAGGATAGTCAAAGATATCGGCTACACCGAGCCTGATTACCAGTTCGATTACCAGAGCCTGGCCACGATAGTTTCCATCAAGAAACAGTCGCCCAATATCAATGCCGGGGTCAGCAAGGCCCTGGAAGTACGCGCAAAGGGACAGAAGGCGGACGAGTTAGACCTGACCGGCGCCGGCGACCAGGGTATGATGTTCGGCTATGCCTGCAACGAGACAGAGGAGCTTATGCCGCTGCCCATCGCCCTGGCGCACAAGCTGACACAGCGCCTGGCCGAGGCGCGTAAAAAGAAGGTCATCCCTTATCTTCGCCCGGACGGCAAATCGCAGGTCACAGTGGAGTACAGCTACGGCAAACCAAAAAGGATCGAGGCCATCGTCATTGGCGCCCACCACGACCCTGCGCCCGATAACGATACCATCCGCCGCGATATCATACAGAAGGTCATCAAGCCCGTCATACCGGCTTCCCTGATGGATAAGAACACCAAGATATACGTCAACAGCGCCGGCCGCTTCGAGTTTGGCGGTCCGGTCTCCGATACCGGCTTCACCGGCCGCAAGCTGCTGGTGGATACCTACGGCGGCTATGCCCGCCACGGTGGCGGCGCCTTCTCCGGCAAGGACCCCACCAAGGTTGACCGCTCCGCCACTTACATGGCACGCTACATCGCCAAGAACTGCGTGGCCGCCGGCCTGGCCGACAGGCTGGAGCTGCAGGTAGCCTATTCCATCGGCGTGGCCCACCCGCTCTCCGTCTCTATCGAGACCTTTGGCACCGGCAGGATATCCGATGCCCTGATACTCAAGCTCATCCACAAGCATTTCGATATGCGGCCCGAGGCCATAATCAGGTATTTCGACCTGCGCCGTCCCATCTACCAGGCCACCGCCTCTTACGGTCATTTCGGCCGCACTGACGTTAAATTCCCCTGGGAGAAGACCGACAAAGCTAAAATTTTAAAGGCGGAAGCCGGGATTTAGCAGATGCCTGCCACGATTAAATTCGGCACCGACGGCTGGCGCGCCGTCATCGCCGAGGATTTCACCTTTGCCAATGTGCGCGCCTGCGCCCAGGGCGTGGCTGATTACCTGGGAGCTATGGGCCGGGGCAACGGGGGCATTGTCATAGGCTACGATACCCGCTTCGCCTCCGAGGATTTCGCAGCGGCTTCAGCCGAAGTGCTGGCCGGCAACGGCATCAGGGCTTTCCTCTTCCACAGGGCTGCTCCCACGCCGGTCACCAGCTACACGGTCACCGCTCTCAAGGCCGATGGCGGCATTATGATAACCGCCAGCCACAACCCCGGCGAGTACAACGGCTTCAAGTACAAGATCGATAGCGGCTGCAGTGCGCCCACTGATGTAGTCACGGAGATCGAGAGGAACGCCAACGGAGTCGCCGTGTCGGGCAAGATCAATACACTCAACCTTGATACCGCGGTCAAGAAGAAACTGGTCAGCTACCATGACCCCTATCATGCCTACGAGAAGCATCTTAACACCCTGATCAGTATCGAATCGCTAAAGCAGAAGCCCTTTAAGCTCGTGGTTGATTCCATGTTCGGCGCGGGCATCGGCTATTTCAAGAGGCTGCTGGAGGGCGGCAAGCTCAAAGTGCACGAGATAAACCAGGTCCGCAACCCGCTCTTTCCGGGCATACAACCCGAACCCATCAGCAAAAACCTGGGCAAGCTGGCGAGGCAGGTCATCCGGGACGGCGCCGACGTGGGATTCGCCACCGACGGAGATGCCGACCGCATCGGCATCATGGACGAGAACGGCCGCTTTATGACCACCCAGGAGGTCTTTGCACTGCTGGCCATGTACCTGTTGGACATACGTAAGGAGCGCGGCGGGCTGGTCAAGACCCTCACTTCCACCGACATGCTCTTCACTATCGGTGAACTTTACAACGTGCCTGTTTATGAAACCAGGGTGGGGTTCAAATATGTCGCTCCTATTATGATGAGCGAGGGCGCATTGCTGGGAGGAGAGGAGAGCGGCGGCTACGGCTTCCGCGGCCACATCCCCGAACGTGATGGCATACTGGCCGGCCTTTACCTCATCGATTACCTGACCGGTACCGGCAAAACACCCTCTCAACTTTTGGCCAGTCTCTTCAAGAAAGTCGGCCCGCATTATTACGACCGGCTCGACATACATACCACTGAGGCGAGCAAACAGAAAATGCTGGCCGGCATGACCGCCGCTGAAGTTGAGAATATAGGCGGGCAAAAGGTAGTCAGGCTGGATACCCGCGACGGCTTCCGCTACAAGCTGGAGAACGGCGCCTGGCTGCTGGTGCGCTTTTCCGGCACCGAGCCCCTGGTGCGTATCTATGCCGAGTGCGCCAGCCCCAAAGAAGTGCAAAAACTGATACAATATGGCCAGGAAATGGTGGGGGTATGAGCTATGTTGAACCTGGACGACCAATCTATTTACGCTTCATTAGATAAATCCGGTATGGGGCTGCAGATACGCGGCCTGCCCGGCCAGTGCCGCCAGGCCTGGGACAAGGCTTCCCTGTTGAAACTGCCGGCTGATTACTCGCAGGTTGATAAGGTGGTGATAATCGGCCTGGGCGGCTCTGCCATCGGAGGGGACCTCCTCAGGGGACTGACCGCCTCTTTGTCCCGTCCACTCGTGATGGTTCAGCGCGAATACGACCTCCCCGCCTGGGTGGACGAAAAGACGCTGGTTATCGGCGCGAGCTATTCCGGCAACACCGAGGAAACCCTATCGGCCTTCTCACAGGCGCTCAATATAAGTTGTAAAAAGCTGGTCGTCTCCACCGGGGGCCGGCTGACCGAACTCGCCCGCCAGAACGGTGTGCCGGTTTTCGTCATAGAGCACGTTTCACCACCCCGCGCCGCGCTGGGCTATGGCCTGTTGCCCCTGCTGGCCATCATGCAGAACCTGGGCTTTCTAAGCGGCGAAGCGGCGGAGGTGGATGGCATGGTATCCGCGCTCAAGAGGATGTGCCGGAGCTGGCAGGAAGACTCTCCACAGGACCACAACCATGCCAAGATGCTGGCCGCCCGGCTCTACAGCAAAATCGTGGTCATTTACAGCGCGGGCATACTCACCGACGTCGCCCGCAGGTGGAAGACCCAGATAAACGAGAACAGCAAGCAGTGGGCCTTCTTCGAGACACTGCCGGAGCTCAACCACAACGCCGTGCTCGGTTACCGCTATCCCACAGGCTCAGCCGACCGCTTTTATGTCCTTTTCCTGCGCTGCCAGTCGCTGCACCCCCGCACACTCATCCGCTATAACATCACCGGTGAGCTGCTGGAAAAAAGCGGCATCCCCCACCAGTATCTCGACAGCCAGGGCGGCAACGACCTCAAGCACGTTATGAACCTGGTGCTGCTGGGCGACTGGGTGAGCTACTACCTGGCCATGCTCAATGGCATCGACCCCAGCCCCGTGCCCGAGATAGATTTATTGAAGAAGCGGCTGGCCGAGGGGAAGTAGGCCTATCCTTTTCCGGCAGGGAAGTTAACCCGGCACGCGCTTATGGCCCCGGCAGCTATTTGTAAACACCTTTCCACTTCATCATATTTCATTTACAGATTTTTTCCTCAAATAGGTGTTGATACCTATATATTTTGAAGCGGTGCCGATTTATACTATCATTAAGTGGTCCGGGAGGGGCACGATTAGTGATGCGTATAAATAAAAAGGTCCTTTTACTTTATCCTGAATACCCCGATACTTTCTGGAGCTTCAAGCACGCGCTGAAGTTCGTCTCGAAGAAGGCGGCCTT
>JBFYUA010000072.1:0-4364 GCA_041300305.1 Dehalococcoidia bacterium
TGCTCTTCCGATCTTTCAGGTACGCCCGCAAACGGGCGGGTTTAAAAACCCGCCCCTACGGTCTGTCCCAAATATATACTATAATGTGAAATAATGTGCATTAAAACTATGCGCGAGGATATCCGCGCCGCCATGGAGCGCGACCCTGCGGCGCGCAGCCCCTGGGAGGTATTCTTCCTCTACCCCGGCCTGCACGCGCTGTGGTGGCACCGCGTGGCCAATTTCCTCTACCGGCACAAATGCTATTTCACGGCGCGCCTGATTTCTCAGGTCAACCGCTTTTTCACGCAGATAGAGATACACCCCGGCGCAACCATCGGCCGCCGTTTGTTCATCGACCACGGCGCGGGGGTGGTGATAGGCGAGACCTCCGAGATAGGCGACGACGTGCTGATGTACCAGGGCGTGGTACTGGGCGGCACCACCCTGGCTAAAAAGAAGCGACACCCCACCATCTGCAACCGGGTCGTCATCGGTTCGCGCGCCATCATCCTCGGACCCATCACCATCGGCCAGGAGGCGCGCGTCGGTTCGGGTTCGGTGGTGATAAAATCCGTGCCGCCCGGGGCCACCGTGGTGGGCGTGCCCGGCCGCATCGTCGAGGAGCAGCGCGAGTCGCGGATAGACCTCGACCACAGCCGCCTTCCCGACCCCGTGGCCGAGGCCATCAGGCTGGTGCTGGCCGAGCAGGACAAGCTGGAGGACCGGATAAAGAAACTGGAAGAATCAGCTGGTGTGACACCTCCGGAAGACGAGCTCAAAGACCTGGAATGCAAGGTCAAACAGGAGTTTGACCCCAAGAACGACATTTAATTCGCCTTCAGCTACTTCAAGTTACTATCCAGGAAATCGCCCATCTTCTTCATAATCTCGATACGCGATGGCGTGACCAATCCTCCCGATGGGACCAGTCCGTGGCCGGCATTCTTGACCCTGAGCAATTCCACGGGGACCCCTGCCGCCTTGAGCGCCGCGTAAAGCAGTTCGGACTGGCCGACCGGCACCAGCGGGTCCTTCTCACCGTGGATGATCAGGAAGGGCGGATCGTCCGCTGAAACATAGCTGACCGGGCTGGCCTGCCTGACCACCGCCGCGCCGCGGTCGGCGGCGCCGAAGACCTGCATCAGCAGCCCCCGGTCCACGCCGCCCGGGACCACGGAGATATCGGACGGGCCGTACATATCCACAACGGCCTGCACGCGCGCCGACTGTCCGGTACTGCCTCCCGAACTGTTGAAATCCTGGTCGCCGCTCAGGCCGAGCAGGGAAACGAGGTGCCCGCCTGCGCTGCCACCCATCGCGCCTATGCGGCCGCCGTCGATGCCATAAACGGCGGCGTTGGCCCGCAGGAAACGTACCGCGCATTTGACGTCCTCTATCTGCGCGGGAAATTTATATTGAGGCGCCAGGCGGTAATCAACAGCAGCTACGAGGTAGCCCCTTTCCTGCAACATCCTTACATCGTTAACCGCCGGGCCGAGGTCCTTGCTGCCCTTGGTCCAGGCCCCGCCATGCACGTATAACACCGCCGGCGCGGCGCCCTCCGCCCTTTGCGGATAATAGATATCCATTTTCAGCGCGATACCTCCAGCCGTGCCGTAAACGACGTTTTTCTCCAGCGTGCCCAATTTCACCGGGGCCACGCCCGCGGAGGCCGTGACGGGAACAGCGGGCAAAGGCACGCTGCCCGCAGCCGCCATGGTGACTATGTCGCGGGAGGTAACGACGTTGAGGTTGGCCGCCGCATAGGCGACCATCTCCTCGTAGGCCTTCCAGATGGCCTCCCGCTCCGCCGCCGGGCGTGCGGTTGACAGGTCGGCGGCGCCGAGGTTATAGGGCGGCGGCAGCGGCTTTTCTTTATCAGCATCGCTAAAGTAATAATAAGTCCAGGATTCTGCGCCTTTGCGGTAAAAATTATTCTCGTGTATCAGGCTGGTGATAAAAGGCGGACGCTCAGTGTGCCAGGCGGCCAGCCTGTCCCTGAGGTAGGCCGCGGGGTTGTAGGCGACGGCCAGGCGCGAAGCCATGAAATTCCACCAGAAGTTCTCAGCGTTACTGCCCACCGACCAGCGCGTCACGCTGAAATCGCTGGGCCTGACCAGCATGCCCTGCACATATTCATAAGGCTTATCTATTTTCGTCCCTGTCTCGTGATACATAACCACGGCCCGCGCGCCCAGGTCAGAATAGAGCTTAAGGGCAGCCTCCCTGATACGCGGGCCGTTATTGGGCGCGCCCACCGTGACAGGAGGGTAGCCGAAGACGCCGGCCACGTAGCTGTAGCCCCCCGGCTTGCTTTTATCCAGTCCGCCCGTGACCGGGTCAAGCCGGTAAGTCTCGTAATCCTTCAGTTCCTGGTATAACTGTTCGCCGGTCAATCCCTGCAGGGTGGAGTCGAACCCGTTATAGAGCGGGTGCGGTGGCCGCAGGTGGTAGCTGATGGTCATGCCGCTGCTTTTTAACCTGTCTATGACATCCGGCCTTTTATTGGCGTAGGCCTCCAGCACCGGTGCGGTCAGGTAAAAATCCCCCCTGATCCCGTATTTATCAAACAGGTTGATTGCGCGGATGAGCGTATCAGCGCTGTCATTTACATTCACCCAGTCGTGCACATTGATAACAAAGGTCATATTGCCACGGGCAGCAGCGGTCACCGGCGCGGGTTGGACAGCGGAAGCGGCCTGGCCCTTTTCCCAAGCTTGATAGGCATCGGCCATCCCGCCGTAAGTCGCCCAGCGCACCCTGCCTGCCGCCACCAGGGGGTCGACGTATTCCGTCAACCATTTATCCAGCGAGGCATAGGGCGCCCCGTTAAGGCCGGTTATCTCGCCGGGGTGCACCACGAAGTGGAAGACATTGACTTTGCCCGGGACCGCCTTCGAGAGCGAAAGGTCGATGCTGTTTTTGAGCGTCGCGAACAGAGCATCGGCCTTTCCTTTGCCCGGTCCGAAAAGCCCGCCCGTGCTGCTCAGTCCCCAGGGCAGGAAAACGATTTTTCCATCGGGGTCATTTTTCGCAAATGGCCCCATATTATCAGGGTCCGGACCGTCCGCCGGCCTCCAGGGTTGCAGGCCGAAGGTCGTGGTGTCGGCCGCCTGGCTTTGAGGATTCTTCCAATCGCTGTAAACGCTCAATCCGGCGCCGGCGGCTGCATCAAGCAGGCCGCTGTAAAGGTTGCCGCCGCTCCAGGTGCGGACTTTAGAGGCGCCCGCCTGCTTGATGACCGCTGCCTCCTCGGACATCACCGCCGACCACGTCGGCACGGGCAACGACCCGCAATTCTTGCCCAGGTGGGCATCCTCGTGAAAGTGCAGCGCGACCTCGTGCCCTTTCTTTTCCAGGTCGGTCAATAGCGTGGATTTCCCCTGGGCTAGCATGCTGGTGAAGGGCGTCTGCACCTGTACCGTCAGCCTGGCGCCGTGCTTTTCAGCGGTGGCGGCCAGGTCCTGAATGTCGCTGATATGCCGCGCCAATAATCCCTTATCGTGATAGTCCAGCGGCCTTACGCCCTGCCCGGTGAAGGCCCTGCCCCCGCCGACTAACTGGCTTGGAACAGCGCCGAATGGCTCTACATGCACCCCCAGCGCAAGGTAGAGCACGGCCCCGCTGTCCGCCGAGGCGCCCGCGGGGGCCGCGGCAGGCAGGGCACAAGAAGCCAAAAGAACCAGGGCAATAACCAGTACAGTAACATTTTTTAATTTGTGCATGATTGCACCCCCATATTTCTTGTCAGCATGGTAATAAATCAGGCCGGTTAGCAATTGGCCTGCAATTATGTAAACGCTGCGGACCGGCAAATAGTTTAGCCGCCTGCACGGGCGGCGCAGAACGTTTGCCCAATACGCCTAAACAGACTAAAATTAGCAGGTTACCTGACCATGAAAGCGATAATTCTTGTAGGGGGCGAGGGCACAAGGCTGCGCCCGCTGACCTATTCAGTGGTTAAACCCATGGTGCCCGTGGCCAACAGGCCGTTCATTGAGCACGTCATCCTCAAGCTGGCGGCCCACGGCATCAACGATATCGTGCTGGCCATGGGCTACAAGCCGGATTCCATTTTCGCCTATTTCGGGGATGGGGCCGGGCCGGGCATCAAGCTAACCTATAGCCTCGAGGAAAAGCCGCTGGGCACCGCGGGCGCGGTCAAGAACGCGGGCGGGCACGTGGAAGACACCTTCTTCGTGCTCAACGGCGACACCTTTTCCGATATCGACTACACGGAGATGCTCGATCTGCACAGGCGCAACCGTGCCAGGGCCACCATCGCGCTCTCACATGTGGACGACCCCACCAGGTTCGGCGTGGTCGAGACCGACGCGGAAAGTCGCGTCAAAGCGTTCATTGAGAAGCCGTCCTGGGAGAAT
>JBFYUA010000117.1:0-2541 GCA_041300305.1 Dehalococcoidia bacterium
ATAGAAGTCTATCAACAGACTGCTACCAGTGTCAAACATGCCGCCTGCTGAGCGCATCAATTGATTTTTCATCCTGTTTGTTATAAGCTTACATTCAAATTGAGCATTGCTGTTATGAAAATTTATCGAGAAAACACAGTGGAGGGGTCACCCGATTAAATGAAGATTCCGTTTATTTCGCTGGTGCTATTGGCCATCGCGTCTATAGCGCTATCTTTATTGCCCTTGCCTGTTTATGCTACCAGCATAATACTCGCGCCCAGTTCAGGCGTTACTGGCTCCAAAATAGCGCTGACCGGGGATGGCTTTATCGGCAAAATGGCGACAATCTACTGGGATGACAAGAAGCTAATCCAGAATGTACCCGTTTCCAAGACAGGCCAGATAAATTACAGCTTCGAAATCCCTCCCTCCTCCAAGGGGTCCCATGTTATAAAAGTCACCGATGACAGCAACTGGTCAAATATAACCGCTACGGCAAGTTTTTCGATTATCCCGAGTATTATTGCGGAGCCACCCTGGGGCAAGATCAATACCGGCATCTATATTTTCGGGTACGGTTTCGCGCCCAATGAAAGCGGAATAAAATTCACCTGGGACACCAAACCGCTTTCCAAATCCCCCATCCAGGCCGATAAGACCGGATCGTGGAGTTCACGGTTTGACGTGCCTTCAGCGCCGAAGGGTGAATACATTATCGGCGTTTCAAGCGACTCGACAGGCAGCGGAGAAGTGCCCGGGCTGGTTTTCACCGTTTCGCCTTTCTGTAAAGCAACGCCCCTTTCAGGTCCTGTCGGCACAAAAGTGAAACTCACCGGTGTCGGGTTCAGGCCGGGCGAAGACGGGCTAACATTCACCTGGGATGGCCCGATCATCGACACCAACGTGGTAGCGCAACCTAACGGGTCGTTCAGCTTTGTAATTACCGTGCCGCCATGTGTTAAAGGCCGGCACATACTGGGTATCTACGGCAGCAGTTTCACTCCCATCGGCATCGTGCCCGACATTGAGTTTGAAGTAACACCCACTATTCAGCTGACCCCGAGCAACGTCATGAACAGCAGGGACCTCAAAATCGAGGGGACAGGTTTTAACGCCGCTGAAATACTGGCCATCAATTACGACAAAACCAATACCGGCACCACCGCCACAACAGACGCAAAGGGCAACTTCAGCGTTACAATCAAGGTCCCGGTAAAAGCGGGCAAGGAGCATACAGTTGAAGCCGCGGGCAATAAAGGCGGCCTGGCGCAGGCCACCTATGTTTCCGGCACCTTGCCGCCGCCGTTACCCCAGTTGCTATTTCCGGGACCGGGGGCGACCGTCCAATCAAATAATTCTGTAGTTGACATGATAATCAGCATATTCAAATCCATCGGCGGTTTATTTGGTCCTGCCCAGGCATCACCGCAAAATAAGCCCGGCGAAATAATAACGGCCATGAACTGGTCGGTCAGCGGCGATCAAACAGGAGTCAGGTACTCACTGCAAATATCCAAAACTGCCGATTTCGTCAACGTTATCCTGCGCAAGGACGGCATCGAGGGGACCACCTATAACCTGGACGGTTCAAGCCTGACTTCCGCCGGAACGTATTACTGGCGCGTAAGGGCTTCAAACGAAGCCGGGGATGTCAGCGCCTGGTCCAATTACTGGATGTTTGAGCTCATCCCAACCTCTCCCCTGGTAATGGCCATAGCTATCACCGTCCTTATCCTGGTTTTAGCAATGCTGGTATTCGCCATCCTGGCCCTGGTTAACCGCAACCGGTACCAGGATTGATCAGAAAATTCCACTTGTTTTTTCAAGCGTGCGTATGCTATAGTAATCATCTAGCAGTTAATTTGGCCGCTAGGGGTGCTTAATTAGTAGGCTGAGACTCCGCGCAAGCGGGGAACCCTCGAAACCTGCCCTTGGTAATACGAGCGTAGGGAAGCGGTAATAGCCAGGGGTTAAGTTTAATATGCTGTAACTCTTGGTTTTTTTTATTAAAGAACATGACGCAAATAGAACTCGCGAAGAAAGGGACTGTTACCGCTCAGATGAAACAGGTTGCTCAAATAGAGCAGCTTGATGAAAGTATCATCTGCGGCAGTATAGCCTCAGGGACAGCCGTTATCCCGGCCAATACCAATCACCCTGTGAAAGGGGTATGCGGCATAGGCAAGGACCTGAGGATCAAGGTCAATTCCAATATCGGCACGTCCTCCGATGTGGGCACGCTCGAAGGCGAAATTGAAAAGCTCCGTGTGTCCGTGCAATACGGCGCCGACACGGTAATGGATTTAAGCACCGGCGGGGACATCCGAAAGGTCAGGCGCTCCATATTGAAGGAGAGCACTGTTCCGATAGGCACTGTTCCCATATACCAGGCGATGATCGAAGCCGGCGAGAAATACGGCCCGATCGTTATGGCCACTGCCGATGACCTCTTCTAAGCCATAGAAGAACAGGCCGAGGAAGGCGTTTATTTCGTCACCGTCCACTGCGGCGTCACGCAAGCGGCAATCAGTTCGCTGAAAAGTCAGCGCCGGTTGACTG
>JBFYUA010000128.1:0-15468 GCA_041300305.1 Dehalococcoidia bacterium
GCGGTTGCCGAGTACCAGCGTTTGTCCGCCGATGTCTTCCCCGCCCTGAAGCTGGGTTTGCTGCATGGCAAAATGAAGGGGGCCGATAAGGAAGAGGCCATGCACGCTTTCAAGGACGGCAAGCTTGATATATTAGTTTCCACCTCGGTGGTGGAAGTGGGAATAGACGTTCCCAACGCCACTGTGATGCTGGTGGAAGCCGCCGACCGGTTCGGCCTGTCCCAGCTTCACCAGTTCCGCGGCAGGGTTGGCCGGGGCGAATATCAGAGCTACTGTATGCTGCTCTCCGAGGACCCGTCGGAGTACGGGCAGGAGCGACTCAGGGCCATCGAGGAGATAAACGACGGGTTTGCCCTGGCCGAGAAGGACCTCGAGTTGCGTGGTCCCGGGGAATTTTTCGGCACGCGGCAGAGCGGGTTGCCCGACCTCAAGATGGCCAGATTGTCCGATACACGGCTGCTCGAAACCGCCCGCCGCGAGGCCAAAGCGATTTTCCAGAAAGACCCCGCGCTTAAAGACCCTGAGAACGGGCTTTTAGCTATGGAATACCGTAAAATATGGCATAAAGACATCGAAAACAATTAAAATGTTACTTTCTCATTGGGAAAATAGTCACTTTTGGTAAAAAGTTTTCTTTAATTTGCGGGGGAACACATGACATTCAGAGAACAGTTAGCCGGGGTACTGGCGCAAGCCGTTGCACGTGTACCAGGCCTGGGTCAGGCTGGAAGCAGCCCTGTCCCGGAGATCACCATCGAAAAGCCTGCCAGGCCAGGGCACGGGGACTACTCGAGCAGCCTTCCCCTCAAGCTGGCGCGCCTGACCGGCAAGAAACCCATGGACTTGGCGCAGGCCATTGTAAAGAACATGCCGCCCGTGGCCGATATTGAGAAGGTGTCCGTAGCGCCACCCGGCTTTATTAATTTCACTCTCAGCAGCAAATGGCTGACCGGGCAGGTGGATATTATCTGCCGGGCCGGGGAAGAGTACGGCAACATGCCTCCCGGTGACAAAACCATCCAGATAGAGTTTGTCAGCGGCAATCCCACCGGTCCTCTGCATGTGGGCCACGGACGTGGGGCCGTGTTGGGCAGCACGCTGGCGCTGGTACTGACGGCGGCAGGCTACCGGGTAAATACCGAATACTATATCAATGACGCCGGCAGCCAGCTTGAAGCGTTTCACCGGTCGCTTTTCGCGCGCTACCAGCAGGCGATGGGACTGGAGGCCGAGGTCCCGGCCAACGGTTATCACGGCAACTACGTGCTTGACCTGGCCAAAGAGATAATCGGGGAATCCGGAGATAAATACCTCAAAATGCCGGCGGAGCAGGCGGTAGCTGAGATCGGCAGGGTGGGTATTGACAGAGAGATGGCGCAGATAAAAAACGACCTCATGGCCCTGGGTGTTAATTTTGATACATGGTTCAGCGAGCAGTCGCTTTTTCAGAGCGGCCAGTTTGACCGGACGATGAAGATGCTGCGGGACGGCGGGTATATCACCGAACGCGAGAATGCGACATGGTTCATTTCCTCCACGCTGGGCGACGACCGGGATAACGTGCTTATACGCACTGACGGCACACCGACCTACTTCGCCTCGGATATAGCCTATCACTATAACAAGTTCGTAGACCGCAAGTTCGGCAACGTCATCGATATCTGGGGCGCTGACCACCAGGGGCACGTCCAGCGTATGAAGGTCGTTTTAAGCGCGCTGGGCATTAACCCCGAAAGGCTCGAGATAATGATCTGCCAGCTTGTCACCCTCAGGCGCGGCAAGGAGTTAGTCAAGGTCTCCAAGCGCAGCGGCGATATCGTCACATTGCGCGAGTTGCTCGACGAGGTAGGCCCCGATGCCTGCCGCTTTGTCTTTTTATCGCGTTCCGCCGACAGCCAGATGGACTTCGACCTGGAGTTGGCCATTAAACAGTCTTCCGAGAACCCGGTTTTCTATGTGCAGTATGCCCACGCGCGTATCAGCAGCATATTGCGCAATGCAGAGGAAAAGGGCATTGATTTCAGCCAGGCTGATATGGGCTTATTGCAGGACGAGGCTGAGCTTACCCTTATCCGCAAGATGGTCAGGATATCAGAGGTCATCGAGGTGGTCGCCGCCTCTCGTGAACCCCACCACCTGCCGTTCTATGCGCAGGACCTGGCCACGGTGTTCCATTCCTTTTACAAACAGTGCCGAGTCATCTCGGACGATGAGGCCGTCACCAGGGCACGCCTGAGGCTGGTGCAGGCCGCCCGTATCGTGCTGGCCAAAACTCTGCATTTGATGGGCATGACCGCCCCTGACAAGATGTAATCGGATGGTCGTTATAATATAAATGTCATGGCGAACGAAGTGAAGCAATCTGTCCGTCGGTGGCTTAATTCCATGACTTTGCTTCGTCGCGGCCGCGGCAATCCTTTCCCGTACGCTGTCATTGCGAACCCGAAGGGCGCGGCAATCTGTCTCTCCTGCCCTCAACAATGTCACTGCGGACTCCTTTTTTGTTATTTATGCCTGCGATGAAGAGGATTAATCAGGGATCGCAACGACGACGTTGACGACGCGGAGCTCAAAGCCGGGCCCGCAATGACGACGTTATTTCACTTATGGGTTTGTAGCTGTAAACCCATTTGTGATAGACTTTTTCCCTGTTATGAAACAAAGAGTATTTTCAGGCGCACGCCCGACCGGGCGGCAGCACATCGGCAACTACATCGGCGCTATCCAGAACTATGTAACCCTGCAGGAAAAATATAACTGCGTTTATTGCATTGTAGATATACACGCTCTCACCACCCTGGAGAGCACCTCCGAGCTTCAACAGAATATCTTCGAGATGACGCTCGACTGGCTGGCTGCGGGCATCGACCCTAAGAAATCCATTGTATTCGTCCAGTCGCACGTCCCCGAAGTGATGGAACTTTTCACCTTCCTGGGCATGGTGACGCCGCTGGGTTGGCTGCTGCGCGTGCCTACCTTCAAGGAGAAGGCCAGGATGCAGCCGCAGAACGTCAATTACGGCCTGGTGGGCTATCCGGTGCTGATGGCGGCGGACATCATGCTGTATAAATCCGATGCCGTTCCCGTGGGGGAGGACCAGCTTCCCCACCTCGAGATGACCCGCGAGATTGTGCGCAGGTTCAACTTCCTCTTCGGCGATACCTTCCCCGAACCAAAGGCGAAGTTGACCAATTATACCCTGGTGCGCGGTCTTGATGGCGCACAGAAGATGGGCAAGTCATATAACAACCACATCGAACTGGCAGCGACACCGCAGGAGACGCTGGAAAGGGTCAAGACCGCCGTGACCGACCCCGCGCGCCAGCGACGCAACGACCCCGGGCACCCAGAAGTGTGCAACAACTTCAGCCTGCACCACTTTTTCAACGAGGAAAAGACAAAGGAAATCGATGCGCAGTGCCGGGTGGCGGGCATCGGCTGCGTTGACTGTAAAAAGCTGCTGGCCGGGGGGATCAATAATGCGCTTAGCGATTTCAGGGAGAGGCGTGCCGCGCTGGAGAAGGACCCAGCGCATATCTATGCCATCCTCGATGACGGCGCCAGACGGGCGCGCGCCATTGCGCTTGAAACGCTCAATGAAGTTAAGCTCAAGATGGGCCTGACCCGTCATGCCTGACGGCGCAGTCGCCCCGTTGCCCCTGTCCGTCCACGGCGAATCCGCTTATACAATCGCCCGCCATGCCGCCTCGGAAGCCGGCAAAATCCTCAAGAAATACTTCGGTAAACCCGTGGCAACGTACGTCAAGGGCAAACGTGACCTGGTAACTGAGGCAGACCTGCTCTCCGAAAAGAAGATAATGGGGATCATCAGCTCGGAATTTCCCGCCCACGGCATACTTTCCGAGGAGGCGGGCGCCAGCAGGCAGGGCGCTGAATATACCTGGATAATTGACCCGCTGGATGGCACCAATAACTTCCATTTCAACATACCTTTATTTTGTGTGAATATAGCATTGGCGCTAAATGGTGAGGTGATTTTAGGCGTGACCTATGACCCCATGAGGAACGAGACTTTTTACAGTGTTAAGGGGAAAGGCGCCCGCCTGAACGGCAAAAGGATAAAGGTCGCCGATGTGCGGAAGCTGGATGAGGCATCCGCCGGCGTGGACCTGGGATATAATGCCGAGCGCAGCAAAGACCTGTTGGATATCGCCACGGCGCTGTGGCCAAGACTCCATTGCCTGAGGCTGATGGGCTCATCCGCCCTGGGATTGGCTTACGTAGCCTGCGGACGCTTCAGCCTATATTTTCACAAGTACCTTTATGCCTGGGATTTGGCTGGTGGCCTGCTCTTGGTCCGGGAGGCGGGAGGAGAGGTAACCCGTTACGATGGCAAGCAGGCGGATTTCCATGACGCGGCCGTTGTAGCAGCCAACCCGGTTCTGCGGGTGGAATTTTTGAACTGGCTCAGCCGCCGCTGATTATTTATTCCGGTGCCTGTCCAGGAACCTCTTTATTCTCTTGAGCGCCTCCTCAATTTCCGGTAGCGAGGTGGCGTAGCAGCAGCGAACGTAGCCCTGCCCGCATTTGCCGAAAACCGACCCCGGCACCACGGCTACTTTCTCCTCGGTCAACAGCCCCTCGGCGAACTCCTCAGAGGTCATACCCGTGGATTTTATCGAGGGAAAGGCATAGAAAGCCCCTTTCGGTTCGAAACAGGAGAGTCCCATGTCCCTGAAACCCTTGACGATGACCCTGCGGCGCCTGTCGTATTCGGCCAGCATGTCCTCGACTTCCTTGTTATTGCTGTCTTTGAGCGCTTCCACAGCGGCTAATTGCCCCATGATCGGGGCGCACATCATGGTGTACTGGTGCACCTTGAGCATGGCCTCGGTGATGTCGGCGTTGGCCAGCGTGAAGCCCACGCGCCAACCGGTCATGGCAAAGGCCTTGGAAAATCCCCCGATCAAGATGGTCCGGTCCTTCATGCCGGGCAGGCTGGCCAGGCAGGTGTGTTGCGCATCATAGGTGAGCCGGGCGTAAATCTCATCGGAAACAACGATCAGGTCGTTTTCGACGGCGATTTTGGCGATCTCGATAAGCAGGTCACGAGGCATAACCGCCCCCGTTGGGTTGGATGGGAAGCTCATCAGGATGGCCTTGGTTTTGGGCGTAAGCTTCTTCCTCACGTCGGCAGGCATCAGCTCGAAATTGTTTTTCTCATAAGTGGGCACCGGCACGGGCACCCCGCCGGTCAGTGAGACGCAAACCGGGTAGGCGACATAATGAGGGTCAGTCATGATGACCTCGTCACCAGGGTCCATGATGGCGCGGAAGGCCAAGTCGAGCGCCTCGCTGCTGCCGGTGGTCACTAATATATCCGAGTGAGGGTCATAATTGAGCTTATAGAATTTCTTGTGGTATTTAGCCACGGCTTCCCTCAATTCGGGTATACCGCGGTTGGAGGTGTACATGGTGAAACCTTTCTCGATGGCCTGGATGCCGGCCTGGCGCATGGGCCAGGGGGTAACGAAGTCGGGTTCACCCACGCCCAGCGATATGGCGCCGTCCATGGAAGACAGCAGGTCGAAGTACTTCCTGATGCCCGAGGGGGAGATATCGCGGGCCCTCCGGGATATATAATCGCGTTTACAGTTGGGTTTTTTAACAGGGTGCGTCATGTCAAGCCTCCTCTATAACGGGTGGCGGCTAAGCCACCAGTCCCAGCCTCCGTGGTTCCCCGTCGTCCTCGAGTATTACGCCGTCCTCCTTGTATTTCTTGAGGATGAAATGTGTCACTGTGCCCTGGACGGCCTCCATGGGCGCCAGCTTTTCGGAAACGAAGACGGCTATCTCCTGCATGGTCTTGCCGGCGATCAGAATCGCCAGGTCGTAGGTGCCAGAGGCCAGCAGGACGGATTTAGCCTGGGGAAAGCGGTAGATGCGCTCGGCGATGACGTCGAAGCCGGTGTCCTTCTGCGGCACTACTTTCACCTCGACCAGCGCCCAGACCTTCTCCTCGCCGACCTTCGCCCAGTTGATGACGGTCTTGTATTTGACTATGGTGCCGTCCTTCTCAGCCGTCTTGATGATCTTTTTCACTTCGCTGAGGGCGACGCCGGTCATGTCGGCGACGTGTTCGGGTGTGAGCCTGGCATCCGATTCCAGCGCTTCGAAGACCTTTTTTTCGTTCTCCATAATATCTCCTCGCACAACCAAGATTTTTGGGTAATGTGTATTATAACAAAATTAGAGGATTGCTTCGCTGTTTTCCGCGTTTCCCCTGTCGTAGGGGCGTTCCTTCAGGTGCGCCCGCCCCCAAAAATGCCATTGCGGGCGAAGCGAAACAATCCCCGGGCATGGCGTCACTGGCGGACAGATTGCCGCGGCCTTCAGTCCCGCAATGACATTATGCCAGCGCGGGCTTCATCGTGTGCCAGGGCGTGGCCTGCTCGTAGGCATAGGCCGTGCGCAGCAGGGTCCCCTCATCGAAATGCCTGCCGATAAACTGCAGGCCGACGGGGAGGCCGTCAACGAAGCCGGCCGGAATCGATATGCCGGGGACGCCGGCGATATTGATGGGCAGCGTGCAGACATCGCTGAGGTACATTTGAACCGGGTCGTCGGCCTTCTCGCCGATTTTGAAGGCCACCGTGGGAGAGGTGGGTGTGACCAGGACATCATAAGATTCGAAGGCCCTGTCGAAATCCTGCCGGATGAGCGTCCTGACCTTCTGCGCCTTGAGGTAATAGGCGTCGTAATAGCCGGCGGACAGGGCGTAGGTGCCCAGCATGATGCGCCGCTTGACTTCGGCGCCGAAACCAAACTGCCGCGTCTTCTCCATGGCCTCCCACATGTTGGTGGTATCGCGGTAGGAGTATCCGTACTTCACGCCGTCGTAGCGCGCCAGGTTGGCCGAGGCCTCGGACGGCGCCAATATGTAATAAGCCGCCAGGCCGTATTTAGTATTGGGCAGGGAGGCATTGCGGTCAACCTTAGCGCCCAGCTTCTCTAATTGAATAATCGCGGCTTCAAAGGCCTGCTGCACACCGGGTTGCATGCCCTCGACGAGGTACTCGCGCGGCACGCCGAAGCGCAGTCCCTTGATGCCGGATTTCAGCTCCTTAGTATAGTCGGGTACTTCGAGCGGAACGGTGGTGGAATCCCTCTTGTCGTGGCCGGCAATGGCGTTGAGCACGATTGCGCAGTCCGCGACGTCTTTGGTAAGAGGGCCTATCTGGTCAAGGGAACTGGCGAAGGCGACCAGCCCGAAGCGGCTGACCCTGCCGTAGGTCGGCTTGAGCCCCACTACGCCGCAGAAGCCGGCCGGCTGGCGTATGCTGCCTCCGGTATCGGAGCCGAGGGCATAGATGGCCTCGTCCGCGGCCACTGAGGCCGCCGAGCCTCCGCTGCTGCCGCCCGGCACGCAGTCGAGCTTCCAGGGGTTGTGGGTGGTGAAGAAAGCCGAGTTCTCGGTGGATGACCCCATGGCAAATTCGTCCATATTGGCCTTGGCTACGAGGACCGCGTCAGCCGCTTTAAGCTTTTCCACGACGTGGGCGTCATAGGGCGGGACGAAGTTTTCCAACATTTTGGAGCCGCAGCTGGTGGTGATGCCCTTCGTGCACATATTGTCCTTGAGAATGAGGGGTATACCGGTCAGCGGGCCGGCGCTTCCCCCGGAGATGGCCTTGTCGGCCACCGCGGCGCTGGCCAGCGCTGTATCCGCCGTGATGCGCAGGCAGGCGCGCACCTTGCTGTCAACAGATTCAAGGTGTTTCAGTATGGCCCGGGTAAGCTCTGCCGAGGTTATCTTTTTTTCTTTCAGCAGTGCATGGGCTTCATGGATGGTCAGGCGCTGCAGATCATTCATCGTTTATTCCAGGACGGCGTTGACCTTGAAGGAGTTATCTTCCCGGGCAGGCGCGTTCGCCAGTACCTCTTCGGCCGCTAGGGAGGGCGCCGTCTCATCCGGGCGGTAGATATTTTCCAGAGCTACCGATTGAGCGGTGGGCGCAAGTCCGCTGGTGTCTGCCTGCTGCAATATATCCATGTTCTCCAGGATACTGGAAAGTTGTTCGCGGAACTTCTCCACCTCGGCATCGGAGATACCGAGCCTGGCTAAGAGAGCGATGTGCCTTATTTCTTCGTCAGTCAGTTTCATTAATATTTACCTGTAAATCCTCAGTTAATCCGGCAGGGGGAAATTATAACACAGAACAGGGAGGTCAATTGGCCTTTTGCGTGTTATTTTTGCCGGTACGCATCCAGGCCAGCAGTACCCAGGGTGTCAGGGCGAAGAACCCGGCCAGGGCCGGACCTGCCAGGTTGCCTGTCAGCGCATTGATAACGTTCCCGTAGCCGGTGATCATGAACGCGGTTATCACCAGGCGGTCGGACCCCGCTTCTTTAACTGAGGGCCGGTTGCGCGTGGCCAGCAGGTACAGCACGAAGGTGGTGAAAACCGTCAGCCACCATCCCCAGTAGTTTTGCAAAGGGACGCCAAAAAAGGCACCCTGAACTTCCCAAACCCAGTAATTGGCGGCGGCCATAATCGGGTCCATGACCACATCCCAGGCCGTCATTATCAGCCCGCCGATTGCCGCCATTGACAGCAGGCGCCTGGCGCCCGTCCAGGAGCCAGGTATGAGCCACTCAGCCATTACCAGCGAGGGGTACATCATCATGAACCAGGCCACGGCGATGAGGTAGGGCACAAGTCCCAGGAATTTTGGACCGAGTTTTTCAGTGTAATGATAGGGGCCGTACACCAACCCGGTTGCCACGCCGAGGCTTTCGAATAAAAGGCTGACCGCAAACACGAAGGCCAGCAGGAGCAGGGCTTTTTTCAGGCCAAGGCGTTCCACGGCGTGCAGCAGGCAAAAGCTGAAGCCTGTCAGCGTACAGATAGGGACAAAGATGCCAGGTACACTGCCCCCGGCAGCCAGGGTGACGGTCACGTACAGGACAAGCAAACCGTACACTACAAGCAAAGCAAATATCAGTTTATGGCGCATTCAAATCTCCTTACCGGAAGCATATTACGGGTGTCACGTTCTTAAGTCCTGCGGACAGTGGATAAAAATTTATCGGAACTGGTTGATGATGATATAACACTTGGTGAAGTAACTCAAACCCGGTATGGGGTACGCAGATCTCAGCGCCTACCCATTTGAGCGTATTCATTCCACGATGCTATAATTCCCACGGTACTCTTAAGGATTGGGTCATGTTTGAAAAGCTGGAGACAATAGAAAAGCGCTACGATGAACTGGGCGAGATGATAACCCGACCGGAGGTGTATAACGATTTCCAGCAGGTGCAGGCGCTTTCGCAGGAGCGCGCCGGCATCGAGGATATGGTGACAAAGTACAAACAATACAAGTCGGTCTGCAAATCAGTGGAGGATACGCAGGCCATGATGGATGGCGGACTGGATCCCGAGATGCTGGCCATGGCTAAGGAGGAACTCAACGGGTTGAGGGCGTCGCAGCAGGAACTTGAAGAAACACTCAAGGCCGGCCTTCTGCCCAGGGATGCTAATGAGGAAAAGGATGCCATCGTGGAGATCCGGGGTGGCACGGGAGGGGACGAGGCGGCCCTTTTCGCCGCCGACCTGTACCGTATGTATTCGCGCTATGCACAGGCCAAGGGTTGGCATATAGAAATAATCGACAGCAACCAGAACGAGATGGGCGGATTCAAAGAGGTAATCTTTGAGGTCAAGGGCAAGGGCGCCTACGGGCACCTCAAATACGAGTGCGGCGTTCACAGGGTCCAACGCGTGCCTTTTACCGAGGCTTCAGGGCGCATCCACACTTCTACGGCTACCGTGGCCGTGCTGCCCGAGGTCGAGGAGATAGACGTTCATATCAACCAGGAGGATCTCAGGATAGACATCTTCCGCAGCGGTGGCGCCGGCGGGCAGAACGTCAACAAGCTCAGCACGGCAGTGCGTATCACCCACATCCCCACGGGCATCGTAGCTATCTGCCAGGACGAGCGGTCGCAGTTGCGCAATAAGCTCAAGGCCATGGCGGTGCTGCGCTCGCGGCTCTACGACATCGAGCAGCGCAAGCAGCAGGACGAGGTCACCGAGGAGCGCAGGTCGCAGATCGGCAGCGGTGACAGGTCGGAAAAAATACGCACCTACAATTTCCCGCAGGACCGCATGACCGACCACCGCATCAACCTCTCTCTGCATGGCCTGCCCAAGATATTAGACGGCGACCTGGACAAGCTCATCGATGCGCTGGCCACCGAGGAGCAGTCGCAGCTATTGCAGGACAGCAAGCCGTGACCTGCGGGCAGTGGCTGAGCAAATACGCTACGATTTTTCAGCAGGCGGGCATTGGGGAGGCGGAGGGCGAGGCCGGGGTATTGCTCGGCCACGCGCTGGGGTTGGGCAAGGCGGAGATTTTCGCGCGGCCTGAACGGATAATAACTGCGGAGGAACTTGCGCTGCTGGAAGTCCTGGCCGGCCGCAGGCTGAAGCGGGAGCCTTCCGCTTATATACTGCAGCATAAAGAATTTTTCGGACTCGATATTTTTGTTGACCGCAGGGTACTTATACCCAGGCCGGAGACGGAGATACTGGTGGAGTCGGCCATCGAATTTGCGCGCTCATATATTGCGGATAATAAAAAGGCTATAACCATTGTGGACGTGGGGACCGGGTCGGGCGCCATCGCCATCGCGCTGGCCAGGAATATCCCGGGTTCGCTGATATATGCCGCGGATATCTCGGCCGCGGCCCTCGAAGTGGCAGCGGTAAATATTGCAGTTTATAAACTGGCGGAAAGGATAATCACGGTGCGGTCTGATTTACTGCAGCAAATAAATGCCGGGGTGGATATCATCACGGCCAACCTGCCGTACATCCCTCAAAGCGGGATGCGCCTGTTGCAGCCTGAAATCGCGGATTATGAGCCGGACCTGGCCTTGGAGGGTGGTGTGAGGGGAACGGAATTTATTATCGGGCTGCTCGGGCAGGTTTCCGGGAAAATTAAATCCCGCGGCGCGGTTTTCCTTGAAATCGGCGAAGGGCAGGAAGATGACATAATACCGGTTATCGCCCGCCGCCTGCCGGGTTCACGGGTAACTTTGATTAAGGACCTGGCCGGCATCCAAAGGGTGATAAAAATCGAAGCAAACTGACTTTTGACAACCATATAAGGTTATTGTAAACTTTCCGATTGGTTAATTTCTTTAGCCAAAAATCAAAATAGGGGTGAATTGCTACCATGAACATGATCGTCTGCTGTAAACAGGTACTCGACCCGGAAGCAGCTCCATCCACATTCAAGCTGGATGCTGCCAACAACAGGATGGTCCAGCCGCCTGAGGTCAAGCCGGTTGTCAATCCTTACGACGAGCAGGCCGTAGAAGCCGCTCTGCGTATTAAGGACGCCGATAAAGCTGGAAACAAGGTAACTATCATCAGCCTGGGCAACAACCTTGTCCGCGATGTGGTCAAGAAGCCGCTCTCCATGGGCGCCGATGAGCTGATTTTATTGGAGGACCCTGCGTTTGAGGGCGGCGACAGCTTCGCGGTTGCCTCCGCGCTGGCTGCGGCCATTAAGAAAATAGGCGCCTTCGACCTTATCTTCTGCGGCAGGCAGGAATCTGAATGGGACGATGGACAGGTAGGCTCCGGCCTGGCCGAACTGCTGGGCATCCCCAGTGTCACCGTGGCCAAGAAAGTAGAAGTGCAGGCCGGCGGCACGGTCAAAGTCGAGCGGGTGGTAGCCGATGGCTTCCAGGTGCTCGAGGTACAGTCCCCGGCGCTGATCACTGTCAGCAACGAGCTTGGCGAAGCCCGCTATGCCACACTGAAAGGCATTATGGCCGCCAGCAAAAAACAGCCCATCGTTTGGAAACCCGCCGATATCGGCCTGGATAAGGCCGGCGCCGCTGTTAGGAAAGCTAAGGTCGTTAAGCTCTTCCAGCCTGTGAAAGAGGGTAAATGCGATATGATCAGCGCTGATTCACCGGCCGAGGCCGGCGCCCTGCTCGCACAGAAACTGCGCGAGAACAAGGTCATTTAACCGTAACGACAGGATTATTAATAGGAGGATACAATGGCTGATAATAAAGGAATATTAGTTGTCGGTGAAGTTGCCGAGGGCAAACTGCTCCCGATTACCGCTGAGATTCTCGGCGCCGGAAGGCGCCTGGCTGATGAGCTTAAAGAAAAATTGAGCTGCATCCTGATCGGCGCCCAGGTGGGCGATGCGGGCAAAGCCGCCGTGGCTGCCGGCGCGGACAGCGTCTTTGTGGCCGACGACGCGCAACTCAAAGATTATGAGAACTGCACCTATATGCAGGTCATGGAAAAAGCTGTGGCAGAGGCCGCGCCCAGGATAATCATCATGGGCCAGACCGCCAATGGCCGCGACCTCGCTCCCAGGCTGGCATTCAAGCTGGGCGTGAGCGCGGTGATGGACTGCCTTGAGCTGGCCATCGACCCGGCCACCAAGCTGATGCACTGCACCCGCCCGGTCTATGGCGGCAACGCCAAGGCCATTTTCACCTCTGAGGCGCTGCCCCAGATAGCTACCGTCAGGTCCAAGGCAAGTTCACCCATCGCCCCCGATGCGGGACGCGCCGGCGAGGTTAAGGCGTTCGCTGTAGCGCTGGACGCTGCTAAAATCAAGACCAAAGTGCTCGAGACGGTTAAAGAGGAAGTCGCCGGCATCAAGATCGAGGACGCCGCCGCTGTCGTAGCAGGCGGACGTGGCCTGGGTGGGCCTGAGCCTTTCAACAAGGAGCTTGGCGACCTGGCCAAGATACTCAAAGGCGCTGTGGGCGCTTCACGCCCCCCCTGCGATAACAAGTGGGTGCCTGATTCCATCCAGATCGGCCTGACCGGCAAGATAATTGCCCCCGAGTTGTATATTGCCATCGGCATCTCGGGCTCCAGCCAGCATATGTCGGGCTGCGCGGGCTCCAAGTGCATCGTGGCCATCAACAAGGACCCCGAAGCCAATATCTTCAAAGAGGCCCGCTTTGGCGTGGTTGGCGACTGGAAAGTCGTGCTGCCTGCCTTTACGGCCAAGGTCAAAGAGTTAGTCGCATAAAATAAGGTAGATACAATAAGTAACAAAAAGCCCCTGCCGTCACCGGCAGGGGCTTTTTCGTCCTCTGATAATTGTAAGTTTTACTCGTGCGGGGCGGCGCTCTTGTGCTGGGCGACTATCTTTGCCGAGATCGGCGCCGGCGCCGCCTGGTAGTGGCTGAACCCCACGGTGAAGGTCCCCCTGCCCTGCGTCATAGAGCGCAGGTCGATGGCGTAGCGCAGTATCTCGGCAAGGGGGGCCTGCGCCTGGATGACGTTCAGGCCATGGCTGGGGTTCATACCGCTGACGTGGGCGCGCTTGGTGTTGAGGTCGCCGATGATATCGCCGGTAAACGAGTCCGGCACGGTGACCGTGATATTCATGATGGGCTCCAGCAAGACCGGCGATGCGTCGCTCATACCTTTCTTGAAGGCCTGGGCCGAGGCGATTTTGAAGGCCATTTCCGAGGAGTCGACCGGGTGGAAGCTACCGTCGATGAGAGTGACCTTCATGTCAACTGCCGGGAACCCGGCGATGACCCCTTCCACGCGCGCTTCTTTGATGCCTTTTTCGACGGCCGGTATAAAGTTCCTGGGTACCGAGCCGCCTACCACCTTGGCCTCGAATTCGAAACCGCCACTGGGCGGCAACGGTTCAATTTTTATTACTACATGCCCGTACTGTCCGTGCCCGCCGGTCTGTTTCTTATGCTTGAATTCCGCCTCGACGGGGACCGTAATGGTCTCCTTGAAGGGGACCCTGGGCACATCCAGAACTACTTCCACGGCGAATTTGCGCTGCAGCCTGCTGGCGGCGATATCGAGGTGGGTATCCCCCATGCCGCCCAGCGTGAGCTCACCGGTGTCGGCTTCCCGCTGTGATTTCAGGCTGGGATCCTCCTCGCAGATCCTGGCCAGTCCCGAGCTCATTTTATCCAGGTCCGCCTTGGATTTGGGGTGGACAGCCTTACTTAATATCGGCGCCAGGTACTGGATAGCAGCGAGTTTAAAAGGACGTTCTTTAACACCCAGGGTGTCACCCGTTGCCGTATTGGCCAGCTTGACCACCAGGCCGATATCACCTGTTCCAACCTGGTTGACCGTCTCCTGGCTTTTGCCGCGCGGCATAGAGACCTGCCCGATCCGCTCGATCGCCGCCTTATTTACGTTCCAAACCTGTGAATTGCTGGATAAAACGCCTGAATAAACGCGGAAGAAGCTGACTTTGCCCACATGCGGGTCGGTAGTAGTTTTAAATACTAATGCTGTTAGCGGGGACTCCGCTGCCGGTTTAATATCCTCCTCTTTCCCGGAAGAGTCGTTTGCCTTGAAAGCGCCGGCGGTAACCGGTGAAGGCAGGTAATCCACGATGGCGTCCAGCAGCATCACCGCACCGTTGTTGGTCAGGCCTGAGCCGGCCAGCACGGGGATTATGCTGCCCTGCAGTGTGGAGGCCTTTAAACATTTATATATCTCTTCGGTGGTTATCTCCCCGCCATCAAGGTACCTGGTCATGATGTCATCATCGATTTCCACTACCGCCTCTATTAGCTTCTCGCGGGCGCTGTCGATATCTGAGGACATTGCAGCAGGTATCTCTATTTCCTTGACCGGCGCGCCGGCGTAGGCTTTTTTGGCGATAATATCGACAATGCCCTTGAATTCCTTCTGCGCCCCGATGGGTATCTGGATGGGCAGGCAGCGCGCATTAAGCTTCGATTGTATTTGCTCGAGGGTAGCGGCGAAATTGGCGTTCTCGCGGTCCATCTTGCTTATGAAGATCAGGCGGGGAATTTTGGCCTCTGAGGAGTAGGCCCAGACCTGCTCAGTGCCGACCTCGACGCCCGAGGCGGCGCAGACCACGATGACCGCCGCTTCAGTCACGCGCAGGGCCGATTTGACCTCTCCTACAAAGTCCGGGTAACCCGGCGTATCAATGAGATTTATCTTGTTGTTTTTCCAGTTGAGAGGCAGTATGGTGAGGTTAATGCTTATTTTGTGCTTTATCTCGTCGGGGTCATAGTCGGAAGTGGTGGTGCCATCGGCGACGTTGCCCATGCGGCTGACGGCGCCGGCATCGAAGAGCATGGCTTCAGCCAGGGAGGTTTTACCGGAACCGGAATGGGAGAGCAGGGCCACGTTGCGGATCTTGTCGGGTCCAGATTGCTGCATTTAAATACCTCGATTCTCGTCTGAATTTTTTAAAAGGCGCCCGGGCATTGTATCAGTCTCAGCGTGCAAACGTCAAGGTTTATTGTTATAATGGTACACGTTGAAAACAGGGCCTGTTTGAGACAGGGATAGGTCATTTGTTGACACGCCCGTATCCCTGTGCTAACATGTATTCCGTTTTCCTAATTGTACCTTAACAACTGGATAGTGGAAGGAAGGTTCTAAACTAAACTAATATGAGAGTTTGATCCTGGCTCAGGATAAACGTTTGCGGCGTG
>JBFYUA010000133.1:0-5830 GCA_041300305.1 Dehalococcoidia bacterium
AAGTATTCACCGTTAGGCAGGGCTTCGGCCTCGGTCATGATATATTTGGCGTCCGCCAGTTTGGCGTGCGAAAAAATACTTTTCACGAAGTTGGACTGGTCGCTGACCGCTATCTCGTAAGTGACACCGCTGGGATCGGTGACGTCGCTCCACCTGAAAGAAACCTTGGTATCACCCATGAAACCGACCGTTGCCCCATCCTTGGGTGAGGATATCTTGGGCACCTCGGGCGGGGTGGTTTCCATGGTAAAAGAAGTTGATGACGAGGTGCCCCTGGTATCGGTGGCTGTAATGGTCAGTGGTCCGCTCTTGCCGCCCGGCGCCCTGAATATGACCTGGAAACTGCCTGATTCATTAACAGACCCGCTGGCTATAGGGGTGTTATCAAAAGATACTGAGAAATCTTTGCCGGCATTGAAGCCGGACCCGGTGACCCTTACCTCGTCCTTGACGTTGCCGCTCCTGGGGACAACAGTCAGGACAGCCTGCGTGGTAAAAGCCGCAGGGGTTACATCTGCCGCAGGTGTGATTCTCCCCGCGGCGCTTACCGTATGCGAACCGGAACTGCATGCAGGGACTTTGGAATTCACAGTCCAGTTGCCCGTGTCGTCGGCCAGTATGTTCCTTTCCAGGGTCTTGCCGTCGAAGGTCACTTCGATGGAGGTTTCGTTATTGGCAAAGCCGCTGCCGCTGATCTTTATGCTGTCTTCTACCGCGCCGCTGACCGGGTCGATGGAAACGGCCGGCGCAACGGTGAATATCATGTCCGGTATATCTTTGGATGCGGTGGTATTGCCGAGTACGTTGATGATGTGGCTTCCCCTCGTGGATGGCGGCACCGCAAACGAGGTGCTCCATGCGCCGCTTACTTCAGCGGTGATGCCGTAACGCACTTCCTTCCCCGAGTAAAGCACTTTAATGCCGCCCTCGGCTGAAGCAAAACCGGTGGCGGTGATAGTGACGAGGGTCCCGACACCGCCTGCTACAGGGTCCATCTTGACGACTGCGCTGACCGTAAAATTCTTATCCGCGACGTCAGACCCCTTGGTGATGTCCCCGGAAGCGTCAATAGCGTGCGTGCCCTTGCCGGAGGGCGGCGCCGTGAAACTCGTGCTCCAGGCGCCCTTCTCATCGGCCGTTATGCCGCTTTTCACGCTGATGCCGTCGTAGGTCACGGCCACGTTTTTCTCGCTCACGCCGAATCCGTGCCCGGCCACATTGATGGTGGTCCCGGCAGAGCCGTTATTAGGATCAATCGCAATATAAGGCACGATAATGTAGTTGCTGGTCAAAACAACGGTGTCGGTAGGGCTTTCCACGGAAACCACATGCTGGCCGCCGTATGATTCAGGGACAAGGAAAAACACGCTTCCCCCGGAACCTACCACTCCCAGCTTGTAGGCATCGCCATCCCACTTGATTCTATAAGAATTACCCTCCGTTAAGCCTGTTACCGTCACTTCCAGGCCGCTTATGCCCATGGCCGGGCTCATGCTGGCCGCATGGACCGCTCCCGCAGGTAAAAAGCTGAGCGCAACTGCTAAAAGGGCGACGATTGCCAGCACCTTTTTTCTCATATCAGTACCTCCTTGTATAAATAATATCTAAAATCCAGGGTAATTGATAGCCGTCCCCCGCTTTGACAGCCATCAGCAGTCCCGGCCCGCTTCCCGTACGTAATCCCCGCAGTTCAGGGGTTCCTGAATTTCTGTGCCAGCGATGCCACGGATTTGTGCTCGCGGACCTGCCGGTCCTTTTCCCCATCGCTCCAGTTAAGCAGCTTCGCCATCTCACCTGCCACGGTCATCACGGCATCACCGCCCTGGTCCTTGCGCAGCCCGATCATGCTGCGGCGCAACATGAAATCACTCACGGTCATGCATGTCTCGTTTTTAACGGCATAACGGATTTGCGCTATTATATCCGGCCCTCCGGGGCTGACCTGCTGTAACCCTGCCCTGTCCTGCCCGGCCAGGTGAAGCACGTCACGGCATCTTGACCCGTAAATCAAGGCCAGGTGCCTGATGGTGTCCACCGGCAGGCGCTCTTTTTGGGCCAAACGGTCTATCTCTTGCTGCCCCAGCGCCGGCGCGCCCGGCAGCTGTTTTTCACCCGTCGTGCAGGCGGCTTTGTTCCCCAGTTTTTTGCAGGCCAGGTCGGCGGCGTCCTTGGCGACCTCGCGGTAGGCGGTGATCTTTCCTCCCAGGATGGTGACCAGCCCGTCCAATTTGTCACGCTTGCTGTGGTCAATCAATTCATGGCTGCGCGAGGTATTGGAGGCTGATTTTCCCGGCTTGAGAGCGAGGGAGCGCAACCCTGCGTACGCATAGTAAACATCATCTATTTTTACATCGGGATATGCCAGGTGCAGGCCTTCCAGGATGTAATCGACGTCCTCCCTGGTGGCATAGACGGCGTCAAGATTGTCTTTATAGTCTGTGTCGGTGGTGCCCACCAGGGAATAACCCTCCCACGGTATGACGAAGAACAGCCTGCCGTCGACCGGGGAGAATAAAACCAGCGCATGGTTGGACACCCTTGGGATCATGATATGTACCCCTTTGGTCCTGCGCAGATAGGGAGGCTGATTGGAGAAAAGCATGTTTTTGATGCTGTCGACCCAGTGGCCGGCGGCGTTGACAACCATCTTGCCCCTGGCCGTCTTAATCTCTCCGGACATTTCATCTTTTATTTCCACGCCCGTTATGCGGCCACCCTCACGTACCAACCCGGTTACACGCGCATGGTTGAGCACGGCCGCACCGTTCTCTGCGGCGGACAACGCTGTTTCGAAATTCAGGCGCTCGGTCAGCGGGATGGCGCAATCCGAGTAAACATAAGAGCCCTGCAAACCCTGCACTTTCAGCCCGGGTTCTTCAGATAAGGTCTTTTTCTTATTTAAATACGTGTGGTTGGGCAGTGTTTTATCGAAGGAGATCACGTCGTAAAGAGTGGTTCCCAGGAACATCGCAACATTGAGGGAAAGGTTGGGGATGGGAATGTAAAAAGACAGTGGGTGCACGAGGTGCGGCGCGATGCGCAGCAGCACTTCCCTCTCGCTGAGGTCCTGGCGCACCAGGCCGAATTCAAGCTGCCGCAGGTAGCGCAGGCCGCCGTGTATTAGCCTGGTGGAACGGGACGTGGTGCCCGAGCCGAAATCCTCCTTTTCCAATAAAAGGGTATCGAGTCCGCGCAGGGCGGTATCGCGGGCAATGCCGGCGCCGACTATGCCGCCGCCGATTACGATAACGTCGTAGGTCTTTCCCGAAATCGCGTTGAAATCCCTTTGCATTTTTAAATCCCCCTCGCTAATTGATTATCCAGTCCTGGGACCTGGCCACGGCGCGTTTCCAGTTCGAATATAAGTTTTCGCGCTTGTCAGCGGACATGCCCGGCTCATAGGTAAGAGAAGAACGCCACTTTTTGGATATCTCCCCGGTATTTTTCCAGATGCCGGTGGCCAGACCAGCCAGGTAAGCCACTCCGAGAGCGGTTGTTTCGGCAATGGCGGCTACCTGTATGGGAATATTCATGATATCCGCCTGGAATTGCATCAGGAAGGAGTTGGCCGTGCCCCCACCGTCCACGCGCAGGACAGGTATACCGATGCCGGTCTCCGACCGCATGGTATCAATTACGTCCCTCACCTGGTAGGCGATGGCCTCAAGTGTGGCGCGGGCGATGTGACCCCGGGTCGTGCCTCGTGTAATACCGGCAATTGTTCCGCGCGCATACATGTCCCAGTAAGGGGCGCCCAGTCCCACTAGGGCCGGTACGAAGTAGACGCCCCCGTTATCTTCAACTGAACGGGCCAGCGCCTCGCTTTCCGCCGCATTGTCGATGATCTTCAGGCCGTCGCGCAGCCATTGAACGGCTGCGCCGGTGATAAAAATGCTGCCCTCCAGCGCGTAATTGACCTTGTTATCCAGGCCCCAGGCCAGGCTGGTGAGCAATCCCCGTTTGGATATAATCGGCGCCTCACCGCTGTTCATGAGTATGAAGGACCCGGTGCCGTAGGTATTCTTGGACATGCCGGGGTTATAACAGGCCTGGCCAAAAAGGGCGGACTGCTGGTCACCCGCGATGGCGCACAGGGGTATTGAGGCGCCGTCAAACATACCTGCCGCCGTTTCCCCGTATATGTGGCTGGACGGGATAACGGCGGGCAGCATACAGGCAGGGATACTGAGTTGGGAGAGGATATCGCTGTCCCACTGAAGGGTATTTATATTGAAAAGCATGGTGCGCGAGGCATTGCCGTAGTCTGTTACATGCGCACTGCCGCCGCTCAATTTCCAGGCCAGCCAGGTGTCCACCGTGCCGAAGAGCAGGCCGCCGTCTTCAGCGCGCTTCTGCCCCTCCGGGACGTGGTCGAGTATCCAGCGCACTTTGGTGGCGGAAAAATAGGCGTCAGGTATCAGACCGGTCTTGTCACAGATGCTCTGATGCAAGCCGCGGTTTTTCAGGTCTTCCACAATGCCGGCAGTGCGGCGGCATTGCCAGACCACCGCGTTGTTGACCGGCTCACCCGTGTGCCGGTCCCAGACAATGGTGGTCTCGCGCTGGTTGGTGATGCCGATCCCTGCAACAGCCGAGGCGGGGATGGACGCTTTTTGCAGGGCTGTGCGGGCGACCGCCAGTGAAGTCTGGAAAATCTCGTCGGGGTTGTGTTCTACCCAGCCGGGACTGGGATAAATCTGCCTGGTCTCTAAATCAGCCTCCGCCAGGACCCTGCCCTCAGCGTCGAATACCAGGGCAGCGCTGCCCGTGGTGCCCTGGTCAATGGAAAGAATGTATTGTTTTGAGGTCATAGTTCACTCCATTACGGTCACAGGTTGTGATTATTCTATCACTTACACGAAGGTGTTACTACTGAGGCCGCCGCGACAGTCAGCCGCCGACAAAACGAGGGATGATATCCAGCTTATCGCCGTCCTTCAAAGAACGGTCGGTTATCTGCCTGATGTGAACGCGGTTAAGCAGTATGTTGCTGTCATCACATATGCGGCGTTTTTCGCTGATTCCGCTTCTCATTAACCTCTCGTGGAATTTGTAACCGTAAGCGGCTTCTATCTGTTCAATCGCATCGTCCACCGTCCCGGCAACGAGAGTGGTGTATTCGACACCCAGGTACATCCGCCACGGCCCCACAAACCTTACGTTAACCGTGGCCATCAGTCCCCCTGCCGCAGCGGTACTTCCTCGAAGCTTCCTTCGGCAAAATCCAGGAAAAGCAGCCTGTTTCGTACAGGAGTGCCGGCGCCGGTGATTATTTTTACAGCTTCCTGCACTTCCCAGGCGGCGATAATGGCCGCGGTGGCCGGCGGGTTGCCGGTCAATGTCTCCAGTCCGAAAGTGGCCTTATCAAGGTCCGGGCCGTATACAGCGGTGAGACCCTTATCGCCCGGGTAGACGGTCATCACCTGGCCGCTGAAACCGGCTATGGCGCCGTGCACAAAAGGTATTTTCAGCTCCTGGCAGGCCCCGGCCACCAGCAGGCGCGTTGCCAGGCTGTCAAGCCCATCCATCACCACGTTTGCCCCTTTGATAAAGCCCACAACATTAGTAGCGTCAATGAATTTTTTCAGTGGAGTGACTATGACCGCCGAATTGATTTTTTTAACGCGTTCTTCTGCTACCTTCACCTTGGACCTGCGCAGGTCGGACTCGGTGGCCAGAATCTGCCTGTTGAGGTTATTCTCTACGAACCTGCCGTTATCGACGATGACCAGGCGGCCCACCCCCTGCCGGGCCAGCAGTTCAATGATGGCGCCGCCCAGGCCGCCCGCCCCGCAGACGGCCACGGTGGAACACAGCAGCTTTAACTGCC
>JBFYUA010000151.1:0-4673 GCA_041300305.1 Dehalococcoidia bacterium
ATGATAACCTGGATTTTAATATAGCGTTGAAGCAGGCGCAGAAACTCGGCTACGCTGAAGCTAACCCGGCCAATGATATCGGTGGGCTTGACGCCGCCTACAAGCTGGCTATCCTGACATCGCTGGGCTTTGACATGGACGTCAACTTCAAAGAGGTTTTCTACGAGGGAATAGCCAGGCTCAGCCCGCGGGATTTCCGCTATGCCCGTGAGTTTGGATACGCAATCAAGCTGCTGGCTATTGCCAAGCGCTCGGGCAACCTGGTGGAGGCGCGGGTGCACCCGGTGCTCATACCGGCTGAATCACTGCTGGCTAAAGTCGATGGCGTTTATAACGCGATTTATGTCTCGGGTGACCTGGTGGGCAATGTGCTGTTTTATGGCCAGGGCGCCGGCCCGTCGGCAACTTCCAGCGCTGTTATCGCCGACATTATAAATATCGCGCAGAATATCAATGCCAGGCGCGATAATGCGCCACGCTTTATACCCGAAAAGACGTCCGGCATCCAGCCGATTTCCGATATCAACACCAGGTACTATTTCCGTATGCAGATACTTGACCGGCCCGGTGTTTTGTCACAGATATCGGCAGCCATGGGCGACCATATGATAAGCATAGCCTCGGTTATTCAGAAGGAATCCGACGCTTCCACAAAGACAGCAGAGATAGTCATTATGACTCACCCTGCCAGGGAGAGCGCCGTGCAAAAGGCCATGAAGGTCATAAATAAGCTTAACGTTGTCAAAGAGATCAGCAATTTCATACGAGTTGAGGCCATTTAATTATGATTAGAGGCGTGCTGCAAAGGCATAAAGAGTATCTGCCCATAACTGCCAGGACACCCATGATTTCGCTTGGCGAGGGTGAAACCCCTCTGGTGAAATCGGTTAACCTGGCCGGGGAACTGGGTATCGGCGAGCTTTATTTTAAGCTGGAAGGCTGTAATCCTACCGGGTCATTTAAGGACAGGGGCATGGTTATGGCCATGGCCAAGGCAATTGAAGGCGGCAGTAAACAGGCTATCTGCGCTTCCACGGGCAATACCAGCGCGTCGGCTGCGGCCTACGGCGCGCGCTTCGGTTTGAAGGTCATCATCCTGGTCCCCAAGGGAAAGATAGCCGTCGGCAAACTGGCCCAGGCCATCGCTTACGGCGCTGAAATAATCGCCGTCGAAGGGAATTTCGACCAGGCCCTCAAGGTGACCAGGATACTTGCAGAAAAGTATCCCATTACGCTGGTTAATTCGCTTAACCCATACCGCATCGAGGGGCAGAAAACGTCTTCCTTCGAAATTATCGATGACCTTGGATATGTGCCGGATTATCTCTTTATTCCGGTCGGCAACGCCGGCAATATCACGGCCTACTGGAAGGGCTTTACGGAATGGAAGAAGAGTGGTAAGGTGGACAAAACACCGGTCATGATGGGATTCCAGGCGGAAGGGGCGGCGCCGATAGTCAGGAATATGATTATCGAAGCTCCTCAGACCATCGCCACGGCGATCCGTATCGGCAACCCGGCAAGCTGGAAGCAGGCGGTCGCTGCCAGGGACGAGTCGGGAGGAATAATAGACAGTGTCACCGACGACGAAATACTGGCGGCATACAAATTAATGGCCGGTAAAGAGGGTGTTTTCGGAGAACCTGCGTCAGCCGCTCCCCTGGCCGGGCTGCTGAAAATGCTCAAGCAGGGCAAGAGTTATAAAGGAAAGACGATCGTGTGTATTGTGACCGGTAACGGACTTAAAGACCCGGATATCCCCACAAAATTTGTCGAACCATTTCCGGAGCTGCCGGCCGATCTTGAAGTGATCGAGAAGCATCTTGGCTTGAAATAGTAAATATCCGCTCCCGAAGGAGGGTGAATTATGTTAAAGGTTGTTGGGGAAGATATTGGGGCATTCTATCAGCATTATCCCAGGGTGGCTGCTATCGTCACCGTTAGCTGCGCAGGCAGAAAAAATGCCATGGCTGTGGCCTGGCATAGCCCTGTTTCATTCAAACCCCCGCTTTACGGCATTGCCATATCTCCCAAGCGTTATACCTGCCATATGATAAATGAAAGCAAGCAATTCGGCATCAACTTTATGCCGTTGGGGGTGGCTGAAACCATAGCGGCCGTGGGGGGGAGCAGCGGGAGCTTTACTGATAAGTTTACCGAGTTCAATATTGAGGAAGATCCGGCTATCAAAACAGAGGCGCCGATTTTACGGGATGCCTACGCCGCTTATGAATGCAAAGTCGTCGATAATAGGATTTTCGGTGACCATGCCTGGATTATCGGGGAGATTGTCGCAGTGCATATGGCCGGGGGGCTTTTTCAGGATAACGGAATAATTGACTTAAAGCTTTTGCAGCCGGCATTATATTCAGGGGCCGACACCTATTGCACGGCGGATAGCAGTTCGCTAAAAGAGCTCGACCGGAATAAATATGGAAGCCGCTGATCGACCGGCTGGATATCAACAACTATGTTGGATGCAGATAAGATAAAGCGGGCCGCCCGCGAGATTATCGAAGCTATCGGTGACGACCCGTCCCGTGAGGGCCTGGTTGATACCCCCCAAAGGCTGGCTGAAATGTATGCCGAGCTTTTCTCAGGGATAGCTGTGGATGCCGGTGAGGTGCTGTCCACCGGGTTCTCAGCGGGGCATCATGAGATGGTCATTGTGCGGGACATACCCTTTCATTCTATGTGCGAACATCATTTTTTGCCGTTTTACGGCGTTGTGCATATCGGCTATATCCCCGATTCCAGGGGGAGGGTAGTCGGGATCAGCAAGTTAGCCCGCGTGGTGGAGATTTTTTCCCGGAGATTGCAGCTCCAGGAGAGGATGACCAAGCAGATAGCCGATGTCATCATGCAATCTTTGAAGCCGGATGGCGTGGCCGTGGTGATCCAGGCCGAGCACCTCTGCATGGTGATGCGGGGCATAAAAAAACCGGGCAGCAATGTAATTACATCTGCTATGCGGGGTGGCTTTGAGAAGAGGCCGGCAACGCGTTCCGAATTCCTTTCGCTCATCCAGGGCAGGTGATTCTATTCGTGCCGCAATGATTCTATCGGGTCGAGCCTGGCTGCCCTGACTGCCGGGTAGGTGCCGGATATTACACCGGTCAGGATGGCTACCAGCAGCGCCACTATCACGATATCAGCGGATATAGGCGCACTGACCGGCATATTGTTCATCAACTGCCCTTTGACCGCCAGTGAACCAAGCCCGGCAATCATCAAACCGATGATGCCGCCGCTCAGGCTGAGCATGGCCGATTCCACCAGGAACTGGACCAGTATATCGCGGCG
This sequence comes from Dehalococcoidia bacterium, assembly GCA_041300305.1. Lineage (GTDB taxonomy): Bacteria > Chloroflexota > Dehalococcoidia > GIF9 > UBA5629 > CAIMUM01. Next base: position 3,304 of record JBFYUA010000151.1, read on the forward strand.
TTTGGCCCCGATAGCTTTGCGGACGCCGATCTCCCTGGTGCGCTCGGTCACGGATACCAGCATGATATTCATAATCCCGATGCCGCCCACCAGCAGCGAGATGCTGGCTACGCTGACCATGAAGACCTGGAAGACCGCCATCGACTGGTCCATCCTCTTCAGTATCTCCTGCATATCGATGACGGTGAAATCATTCTCCTCCCCCTCCCTTATGTGATGCCGCTGCCTGATGATCTCGGTTATCTGGTCCCTGGCTGTATTGACAAGGCTGGTGCCGGCCGCCTCGACTACAATTGTTTGCACGGGATGGCCCTGCGGCGTTGTTTCAATGCCGAATCTCGATTGCATGGTTGAAAGGGGTATCATGATGAAGTTGTCGGCGCTGCCCCCCATAAACCCCCCGCGCGCTTCACAGACACCGATGATGTCAAATTTCCTGCCGCCGATACGTAAAGTCTCTCCGACCGGGTTTACAGTGCCGAAAAGGTCTTTGGCCGCCTGGTCGCCAAGTATGGCCACGCTGGTGCCCCTGCGTATGTCTTCATCATTGAAAAAACTGCCCCTGGCCACTATATAATTCAATATCCTTTGGATGGCCATGGTCGAGCCCATGGTATTGATGGTCCGGACCTGGTTGCCGTATACGGTCTTGAGCATTTTAGAGTACAGCGGCGCTACGGCTGCTATGGCCGGCGCTTTATTGTTATTGGTCAGCGCCTCGGCGTCTTCCACGGTAAGCGTGCCCTCCGGCCTGACGGCGCCCATCGTGTGGCGGGTCGAGCCTGAAACGTATATGGCGTTAGCGCCCATGTTCTCAAAGATGGTGGTCATCTGCGCCTGCTGGCCCCTGCCGAAGGATACCAGGAAGACCACGGCGCCCACTCCTATGACGATGCCGAGGATAGTAAGAAATGACCGCAGTTTATTGGACGAAAGGGCTTGCCATGCAGAAAGCAGATACTCGAGGATACTCATCTTGTTTTTTCGTTGACTATGCTTCCGTCACGCAGGTAAATGGTGCGGTGGGTGTATCCGGCGATATCTTCCTCATGTGTAACTATGACAATCGTGATGCCTCTCTTATTCAGGTCCTGCAGGAATTCCATGATGCTGTGGCTGGTTTTGGTATCGAGGTTGCCGGTAGGCTCATCGGCTAATATCAGGGGAGGATCATTGACCAGCGCCCGCGCGATAGCCACGCGCTGCTGCTGGCCGCCCGACAGTTCGTTTGGTTTGTGGCGCATGCGGTCTGCAAGGCCTACTTCTGCAAGCAGCCGATCTGCATCACCGTGCGCGCCGCCGGCAGCGGCGTAGATTAGCGGCTAGGCGACGTTCTCTTTTGCTGACAGCCGGGCCAGAAGATTGAATTG
>JBFYUA010000154.1:0-5085 GCA_041300305.1 Dehalococcoidia bacterium
AACTGGCCGGACAAATGGAAAAGATACGGATACGCTTCGGTATCAGGGACAAGATACTCATCTCTTTCCTGGCGCTTTCGCTCATATCGGTGGGTATCATAAGTTCACTGGCCCTGCGCTACATCGGTTCGGTGGGCACGCTCACCAAAGAATACAGCGCATCCATGGGCGAAACGGTCATGTCGGTATCCATAGCCGCACTGGAGGACCAGGGGAGGCGCACAATCTATCAGAAGGCCTCTGATATTGCCAAGGAGATATATTTTTACCTGCAGCTTCATCCTGAACTGACCGGGGCCGGGATAATGCGGGACCAGAAATTGAACTCCATAGCCGTTCAGAAAGTGGGCAGGACAGGCTATACCATAGTTTATGACACCAAAGGCAAAATTCTCTTTGCTACCGATCCCGGCGTTATCGGCACCAACCTGCGCAACCTCGGCGGTGAACCGTCTTACTATTCATCGATATTTGAGCGGAGCCTGCTGGGCGGAGAGGCATCCGGATATTATAAATATAAAGCGCCGGCCGATAACCTGGAGCGTACCAAGTATATGTGCACGGTGCCGGTGGAGTCTTCGGACCTTATTGTCAATGCCTCTACCTACCTCGATGAGTTCTCATCCGCAGCCGATGATACCAGGGACAGGATAACCTCGGCGGTTGAAGAGATGAGCAAGCAGGTCGACAAGCAGGCCAGGGAAGCCGAGCTGATATTTATCGCGGTCATCGTGTCCATGGTGGTTGTCGTTTCCGGCGTTTCCTTCCTGCTTTCAGAAACCATCACCAGGCCGGTCATGGCCCTTACCAGGGGTTCGGAACAATTCGCCAATGGCGACCTGGACCACAAGTTTGATATCCATACCGGTGACGAAATGCAGGTGCTGGCGGAGCAGTTCAACACTATGGGGGATGCTCTCAAGGAGTCTTACACCAACCTGGAGCAGAAGGTCATAGAACGGACTGAAAAGGAGAGGCAACGCGCGGAGCAGTTACGCACCATCAACGAGGTCAGCCGGAAAATCAGCTCCATAGTTAATCTCGACGAACTGCTGGCTTATGTTGGTAACCTGCTCAGGCAGACCTTCCATTTCTATAATGTTAATATCTTCCTTTTCGAGCCGGACTCGGGCAAACTGATGCTGAAAACACTGCATTTCAGCGGGCAGAAAAACGTTATACCGGTGGGCGTGCCGCTGGAGATGGATGAGGCGGGTATCATAGGCAAAGCTGCCAGGTCGGGTGAATACGTCCTGGTTAACGACCTCGCGTCTGAACCGGTCTACCGCAAAGCCGACAGTATGAGCGAAACAAAATCCGAGCTGGTTATACCTGTAAAAATGGGTGGGCGTGTGCTGGGTGTGCTGGATATAGAGAGCGCCGAGGTTGACGGGTTCGATGAGGCCGATGTATTTACGGCGCAGACGCTGGGGGACCAGCTGGCCGTGGCCATCGAAAACGCCCGTCTTTACCAGGAAACGAGGTCCCTGGCCGTTACCGAGGAACGTAACCGCATGGCGCGCGAAATCCATGATACCCTGGCGCAGGGTTTCACCGGTATAATCCTGCAGCTTGAGGCCACGGAACAGGCGCTGGGCGAGACCACGGATGACGTGCAAAAGCATCTCAACCAGGCGCGCAGCCTGGCCCGCAAGAGCCTGGCTGAAGCGCGCCGCTCGGTCTGGAACCTCAGTCCGCAGGCGCTGGAACAACTCCGGCTCGATGAGGCCATTAAACATGAAGTCGACAGGTTCGGGCATGATAACGGCATCGACGCCACCTATACACAGTATGGGGACAGGCGTGATATCCCGCCCGAGATGGGGACCGCCTTATTCCGCATCTGCCAGGAGTCGCTGGCCAATGTGGCCAAGCATGCGCGGGCAACCAGCGTGGAGGTTGTGCTTGATTTTGAGGGTTCGGAAATAGACCTGACCATCAAGGACAACGGTGCAGGATTTGCCCTTGACGATGACGGTAAAGCAGGAAAGAGCGGTGGTTTCGGCCTTATAAGCATGCGCGAGAGGGCGCTGGGGCAGAACGGCAAATTCGACGTTCAAAGCGAAAAAGGCGGTGGCACCGTGATAAAGGTTTCTTTCCCGCTGGCTTAGGAGGTTTATAAGTGGAGGGAATCAGGGTATTAATTGTTGATGACCACCCGGTAGTCAGGGAAGGGATCGGTTCAATGCTCAAAAAGGAAACTGATTTCAGGGTGGTTGGCGAGGCCTCCAATGGGCTTGAGGCCCTGGAGAAGGCCCGCGAACTTTCGCCGGATTTAGTACTTATGGACCTGCGTATGCCGGAGATGGATGGGGTGGAGGCCATCAGCAGGATCAGGGCGGAGAAACCGGATATTAAATTCATCATCCTGACCACTTACTCGGATGACGAGTATATTTTCAAGGGGATTGCGGCAGGCGCCAGGGCCTACCTGCTCAAGGACGCCCCGCGTGATGAGCTTTTTAAGGCCATCCGCATGGTGTCGCGAGGTGAATCGCTTATCCAACCGGTGGTAGCATCTAGGGTGCTGGATAAGCTGGCCGAGTTGTCGCGTAAAACACCGGTGGCAGACACCCTGTCGGACCGGGAGGTTGAAGTATTGCGGCTGATGGCCGGCGGCGAGTCCAATAAAGATATAGCCGACCATCTGTCTATAACGCAAAGCACTGTTAAAACGCATATTACCAGCATCTTCCAGAAGCTCAACGTCACAACGCGTACGGAAGCTGTAACCAACGCCCTGAAGAAAGGCATAATTCAACTTTAATCATACTTTAGTATGATTTTTCATCGCCGAAAGGTTGATCGGAAGGTCGGCCGTATTATATTTAAAACCGGACTATATCCCTATTATGTATTTGCCGTAAATGCGATAGACTTTAGGCGGTATTATTACAGGTCAATGCGATTGTGTTTAAATTTAGCAAGGTGAAAGATGGACGAACCGATTAAAATAATGATTACCGATGACAACGAGGTGGTCCGCGAAGGGCTCAAGAGCATCTTCGAAGGGCACAAGGACATATTTGTCGTAGGGCAGGCTGTTGATGGACAGGACGCTGTTGAAAAGGCCGTGAAGCTGCAGCCGGATGTGATACTGATGGATGGCCAGATGCCCCGCATGGACGGCCCCACAGCCATCAGGGCAATCAAGAAGATCATGCCGGATGTCAAGATACTCTTTCTGACGGTTTACGGTGATTATGCCGGCGATGCACTGGCAGCCGGCGCGAGTTGGTACCTGACCAAGGACTGCCGCCGCCAGGACCTGCTGGAAGCCATCCGCGCGCTGGCGCAGAGCGCGCGCCTCAAGGCTAGACAGGCCGGTTAAATCAGGTTCCTGATTGACCGAAAAAAGCCCTGCCGTTTACCATCGTCATTGCGAGGCCACCGCAGTGGCCGCGGCAATCCATCCGTCCATAGGGGCGTACCTTCAGGTGCGCCCGCAGTCTCCTCATTGTAGGGGCGTACCTTCAGGTGCGCCCGAAAGAAAGAGCGGACGGGCCTAAAGGCCCATCCCTACGTTTGCGCCTGCCTCCTGTCATTGCGAGGGGCCCGTAGACGACGAAGCAATGACGATAGCGGGCTCTATTTTTTCTGCTGTGATGCTTTGACCTCTTCCACCAGGGCGCGGCGGTCGACCTTGCCGCTGGCCAGCAGCGGCAGCAGCGGGCGTACCTCGAACTGCTTGGGTATCTTATAGTTGGCCAGCTGTTTCTTGCAGTGCTCGCGCACGGCGTCGGCATCCACCGACATGCCGGGCACCGGCATAATGAAAGCCTTGCCGACCTCCTGCCAGGTCTCGTCCGGGATGGGGATAACGGTGACAAAGGCCACACCCGGGTACTGCTCGATGACTGCCTCTATCTCACGCGGGTAGACGTTGTAGCCGCCCGATTTAAACATCTCCTTGATGCGGCCGACTATTTTAATATAGCCCCTGTTGTCCATGGTTGCCAGGTCACCGGACTTGAGCCAGCCGTCCCCGGTCAGCGCTTCCGCGGTGGCTTCCGGGCGGTTCCAGTATCCCTTCATAATCAGGTCGCCCTTCATCCAGATCTCGCCTACCTGTCCTTCCGGGACCTCCTTTCCATCCTTGTCCACCAGCTTGATTTGGAAAGGGGGATAGCATTTGCCCGCCGTCTGTATCAGGTCCTCCATGGTGTCCCCGGGTTTGGAATATGTTATGAAGCCGGCGTTCTCGGTCTGGCCGTAGCCGGTCATGAGCATGGCGCCGGTTTTCGCCAGTCTTTGCACCATCTGCTCGGAGGCGGCGGAGCCGGCCCAGATGATGGTCTTGAGGCTGGACTGGTCATAGCTGTCATAATCGGGCAGCATGAATTGCAGCATGAACATAGCGGGCACCTGCCCCATGAAGGTCACCTTCTCATCCTGAATCATCTTGAGGGTGGCTGCCGGGTCGAAGCGGTCCATTATCACGATGCTCCCACCCCAGTGCAGCCCGCCCATGGCCAGTTCCACGGCGCAGGCCACGTGGTTGATGGGGAAATGAATGAGCGACTTGCCCTCGCCCCTCTTGCCGATCGGGGCCAGGAAGCGATCGTTCTGGGCCGCCGCGCTGGCGATGATATTCTTGTGGGTCAGCAGCGCGCCCTTGGGCTTGCCGGTGGTGCCCGAAGTATAGATGATCAGCGCGGCATCGTCCTCGTCTACTTCTCCTATGCGTTTGTCCAGGGCGGCGTCCAGGTTGCCGCGGTCTTTAGCCAGTTCCTCCTCCCAGTTCAGCGTGCCTTCCCAGGGGTTGTCGATTATGACCAGGCTCTCAAGCCCGGGGTTGGCTTCTTTAAGGGCGATAACATCGTCCTTGTAGTCGCGCATCAGGGCGTCGTAATTCCTCACAACGAACCCCACCTTCGGTCCGGCGTCTCCAACCATGTAGAGGAATTCATCGCGTGTATAGCGCGGGTTAAGACCGAACCAGATGCCGCCCACCATGGCCGTGGCCATGTAAATGTAAAAATACTCGTCGCGGGCGGCGGATAGCAGGAACACCCTGTCGCCTTTCCGGACCCCCAGTTCGAGCAACAGTTTGGCCACCCTGCGCGTCCTGTCGTAGAACTCCCT
>JBFYUA010000166.1:0-8837 GCA_041300305.1 Dehalococcoidia bacterium
AGCGCGTATTCTCCATGACGGCTTTGTGGAAGGGTATATTGGTCTTGACTCCCACGATGACGTATTCGTAAAGTGCGCGCTTCATGCGTTCTATGGCCTCATCGCGTGTGCGACCCCAGGCTACCAGCTTGGATATCATTGGGTCGTAGTTGGGCGATATGGTGTAGCGAGTGTGCACGCCGCTATCCACGCGTATTCCCATGCCGCCCGGCGAGCGATAGCCGCGCAGTTTGCCAGGTGAAGGGGCGAAGTTATTCAGGGGGTCCTCGGCGTTGATGCGGCACTCGATGGCCCAGCCGTTCATCTTCACGTCCGCCTGCTTGATATCCAGGCGCTTGCCCGATGCTATCAGCAGTTGCTCCTTGACGATATCGATGCCCGTCACCATCTCGGTAACCGGGTGCTCGACCTGGACGCGGGTATTCATCTCCATGAAGAAGAATTGTCCTTTGGAGAAGATGAATTCGATGGTGCCGGCGTTCTCGTACTTTATCTGGCGGGCGGCTTTGACTGCTATCTCGCCCATGCGGCCGCGCAGCGCCGGTGTCAGCGCCGGTGAGGGCGCCTCCTCGATGAGCTTCTGGTGGCGGCGCTGGATGGAGCACTCCCGCTCACCCAGGTGAATCACGTTGCCGTGCGCGTCGGCCAGCACCTGGAACTCGATATGGCGCGGGTGCTCGATGTACTTCTCGATGTAAACCTCCGGCATGCCGAAGGTGCTAGCGGCTATCTTACTGGAATTTTCCAGCCCCTTCTTCAGGTCGGCCTTGTCGTGGACTATGGTCATGCCGATGCCGCCGCCGCCCCCCGAGGGCTTGATGATGACGGGGTACCCGATTTTATCGGCTATTTCGCATGCCTCTTCGAATTCTCCGACCGCATCCTCGGTACCCGGCGTGATGGGCACACCCGCCTTGCTCATCTCCTTGCGCGCCGCTATCTTGCTGCCCATCAGTTCGATAACGCGGCTGGAAGGCCCTATGAACTTGATGCCCTCCCTCTCGCAGGAGTAGGCGAAGCCGGGGTTCTCGGCCAGGAAGCCGTAGCCCGGGTGTATGCCGTCCGCCCCGCTCTCTCTGGCAACGGTGATGATCTTTTTGATATTAAGGTAGCTCTCGATGGCGGGAGGCGCCCCGATGCAGTAGGCCTCATCGGCATACCGGGCGAAGATGGCTTCACGGTCGGCCTCGGAGTAAACTGCCACCGTGCGTATGCCGAGCTCACGGCAGGCGCGCATCACGCGTATGGCTATCTCGCCGCGGTTGGCGATCAGTACTTTTTTCAGCATGTCACTCGATCACCATCAGGACGTCGTCCTTGTTCACTATCTCGCCATTGAAGGCGAAAATCTCCTTGACCTTGCCCGTGTAAGGGCTATGCACATCGCTCTGCATCTTCATGGCCTCGGTCACCACCACGGTATCCCCCTCGCTGACTTTATCGCCCACCTTGACCTTCACAGTCAGCACCATGCCCTGCATGGGCGAGAGCACCGCCCCTTTGGGTATCTCCCTGGGTTTGGCCCTTTTACCCGTCTCGACGGTCTGGCCCAATACAGGTGTTATTTTTATATTGAAGACCTCGCCGTCAACGTCCACACTGAACTCCGTGGGCATATCGGCGCCCGGTTGGCTGGGCGCGGAAGCCGGCAGGGGGCCTGACAGCACTTCCTCCTTGGACTCGCCCTTGAGGAACTTGAGCGCTACCTGAGGATAAAGGGCATAGGTCACCAGGTCCTCCTCCTTGTGCAGGATGCCCAGCTTGTGCGCCTCGTCTTTAAATTTAGCCAGCTCCGGCTCTATGTGTTCGCCCGGCCTGGCCGTGATTATCTTATTGTCTCCTGCCACCACCTTGCGGACTTCCTCGTTCAGCTCTCCCGGCGGCCTGCCGTAGTAACCCAGGAAATAGTCCTTGACCTCTTTGGTCACCTTCTTATATCTTTCGCCGTTGAGCACGTTAAGCACTGCCTGGATGCCTACGATCTGGCTGGTCGGCGTGACCAGTGGGGGATAGCCCAGGTCGGCACGCACCTTTGGTATCTCCTCGAGCACTGCCCCGATCTTGTCCAGCGCGTTCTGCTCACGTAACTGGCTGATCAGGTTGGAATACATCCCGCCGGGTATCTGGTGGAGAAGCACGTTGACGCTGGGTCGTGTGGCTTCGGCGGTCAGCAGCATGCGGTACTTGCCTGCCATGGCCGCGAAGTCCTCGCCTATCTCGTATAGTAATGCCAGGTCCAGCCCGCTGTCCCAGGGCGTGCCCTGAAAGGCCGCCACCACGCTCTCGGTGGGCGGTTGGGAGGTCCCCCAGGCGAAGGGAGAGAAGGCGGTATCCAGTATATCAGCACCGGCCTCGGCAGCCGCTTGGTAGCTCATGGGCGCCATGCCGCTGGAGCAGTGCGAATGCAGGTCGACAGGTATCTTCACTAACTTTTTTATCGCCTTGAAAAGAGCGGTTGTCTGGGGAGGGGAGATAAGCCCGGCCATGTCCTTGATACAGATAGAGTCGCATCCCAGGTCCTCCAATTTATGCGCCATCCCGGCGAAGCCCTCCACAGTGTGTACCGGGCTAATGGTATAGCAGATAGTGCCCTGCACGTGGACTTTATACTTCTTGCACTCTTGTATGGCAGGTTCCATGTTTCTGATATCGTTGAGCGCGTCGAAGATGCGGAAGACATCCACGCCATCCTTGACCGCCAGGCGCACGAATTCCCTGACCACGTCATCGGCATAGTGGCGGTAACCCACCAGGTTCTGGCCGCGCAGCAGCATCTGCAAATGCGTGTGTTTGACCCTGCTGCGGATATCTTTCAGCCGGTCCCAGGGGTCCTCGTTGAGGTAGCGTATGCAAGTGTCGAAGGTAGCGCCGCCCCACATCTCCAGCGAGAAAAAGCCTACCCTGTCCATTTTCTCCACGATGGGCAGCATGTCGCGCGAGCGCATGCGCGTGGCGATCAGCGACTGGTGCGCGTCGCGCAGCGTGGTATCTGTTATCTTAATTGCCATAGTGCCATCCTCTCTGATTTTGCCTGCCTATTATCAACCAGGCCAACCTGATAATGATATAGATTAAGCGCTGCCGTAGTCAATTCGCCTTGCGGGTGACAGGAACTTGATTACTGCACAGGTTTTGATTATGATGGGTGGCTTTGCAGATACGGCAATAGGCTATTACTTGAAGGGGGGCAAATTAAATGGAAGATAACCTGGTAACACGGGTCACTCGCCTGGAGTCCGTCATATCCCTGGGTATCCCGGACAGGGTACCGTCAGTCCCCCTGATCGCCCAGTTTGCACTCAGGCACCAGGGCGTGCCGCAGAGCGACGGTTACAGGAATCCCCAGACTACTAATAAAGCCCTGGTGGAGACATTCGACGCCCTGGGAGGTTGGGACGGGCAGCTCGCCGCAAACCTGATATGGGTGAATTCAAGCTGGCGTATCTCGGCTGCCCCCATGCCCATGCATGTGCCGGGGAAGCAGGCGGGGGACCATGAGCCCCTGCAGGCCGTTGAGATGGAGATATTCACCAAAGAAGACTATGAAACCATTATCAGCCGTGGCTGGAACGGGTTTTTGGCAGAGTTCCTGCCCAGGGCAACGGGGCGGCCGCTGGAGAAAATCGACGCCACCCAGAAGAAACTGCTTAAAATATACATGGATGATGTGAAAACGTGGCACGATAAAGGTGTGCCGGTGTTGTCAGGCGCCACCACCTGTGATCCCACCATGATATTGTCGCTGTCGAGGACCCTCAACCAATTCACAATAGACCTGTACAGGCAGCCTGATATGATACAGGCCGTGATGGACGCCATGGTCGATGACCTGATTCAAAACGTCCTTGACGATACCGCCGCCACGGGATTAAAGTATGTGTTTTTCCCCCTCGAGCGAGGGTCGGGTTTTTTCTACCCGCTCAGGATATTTGAACGCTTCGGCTTTCCTTATATTAAAAAAATGGTTGATGTTTTTGCCGGCGCCGGACTGATAAGTATACTGCACTTTGATACTGACTGGACGCTTAACCTGCCCTACCTCAAGGACCTGCCGCGGGGTAAATGCATATGCGAACTGGATAGCAGGACGGATATATTCAAGGCCAAGGAAATATTAAAAGGCCACATGTGCATCATGGGTGATGTGCCGGCCACACTGCTTTCACTGGGCACGGTTGAAGAAGTGGTCGATTACTGCAATAAGCTGCACGAGGTGGTGGGCAGGGACGGCGGTTTTATTTTGAGCACGGGCTGTGAGTGCCCAATCGATGCCAAATTCGAAAACGTGAAAGCAATGCTGGCAACGGCCCGCAGCCATACATATCATGGCCATGATAATTAGAGGAGGAAAGAATGTCTGAACTTACAGTGGCTATTGCCGAATTGAAGGAAGATGAAGTTAACAGGCTTGTACGGGAAAAGATTGAGTCCGGGGTCGACCCCCTGATGTTGGTGGATGAGTGCCGGGAGGGCATGCGGCTGGTGGGCGAGCGCCACAGAACAGGGGATTATTTCCTGGGCGAATTGATAATGTCGGGGGAGATATTCAAAAATGCCATGGGCTTCATCGGGCCGCGGCTAAAAGCCGACAGGCCGGTCCGTCCGCTGGCCAGGATGGTAGTGGGGACGGCCAAAGGGGACATACATAATATCGGCAAGGATATAGCTGCCATGCTGCTCAGTGCAGCCGGCTTTGAAGTCTATGATGCGGGTATCGACGTGACGCCGGAGGCATTCGTGCAGAAGGTCAGGGAAACGGGCTCTACTATCCTCGGTATTTCCGGCTTGCTTACCACGTCAGTTGAGTCCATGAAACTGACGGTGCAGGCGCTGGAGACGGCCGGTTTGCGGGGTGGCGTAAAGGTCATCGTCGGTGGGGGTATCGTGAACGAGATGGTGCAGAAATATGTTGGCGCCGATGCATTTACCGACGATGCCCCGGAAGGCATTGAGATATGCAAAAGGTTTGCCCTGTGGTAGCACCTCTGCCTGGCGTTGAAATGAGCTTCGGCGTACTATATAATACAGATAAGGAGATAAAGGATTATGGATGACGCATCAAGCTCAATGTTCGCAGGCGGCATGATGACTTTTTGGATTATCTTCGGCCTGGTTGTTTATGTTTGGATGGCCATCTGCCTGCAGAAGATCGCGGAGAAAACCAATACGCCCAACGGCTGGATGGCCTGGATACCCATTGCCAATATTTACCTGATGTGCATGATTGCCGGCAAGGCATGGTGGTGGCTGCTGCTCTGCCTTATCCCCTATGTAAATATCATCTTCATTATCATAATCTGGTGGAAGATCGCTGAAGCCAGGGGCAAGCCCGGCTGGTGGGGACTATTGCTGATGGTGCCCGTGGTGAATTTCATCATCCCGGGTATACTGGCTTTCAAAGATTAGATGGCTGAATTCGGATTCGGGCCTCCGTCGCGCGATGAGAAACTGGTTTATGGCGCGCAGAGGCCCGGATATCCTGGAAAATTCGTCCAGAAGCAGGTGGCGGACGACTGGATAACCTTTATGAAGGCGCAGGGCGTGCGCCGCTTTGTTTGTCTGCTTTCAGAAGATGAGCTCAAATACTATCCTACTTTAAGCGGCGGGTTGCTCGGGCTATACGCCGCGGCATTCGGTGTGGACAATGTGCTCTGGGCGCCTACAACCGACAGGCAGTTGCCGACTGGCGAGGCCGTACGCCACATACTATATTTCTTGCACAACGCAACGCTGAAGGGGGAGAAGTCCGTGGTGCATTGCTCAGCGGGATTGGGCAGGACGGGACTGGTGCTGGCCGCCTGGCTGGTTTACCACCATAACTTGACCGAGCGCAAGGCCATCCGGACCGTGGAGGAGCAGAACCGCAGCCCCAGAGAGGCCGTCCTCTACGGGTCGGCGAAAGAAAACGAGTTGATGAAGGTGCTGGCCGTGGCCAGGGAATTAGATAAACCTTAGTTTACCCTTCGAATTCCTTCCCGTACTTTTCCCAGACAGCGCCCGCCTTGAAGGCCTCGATGCAGGCGCGCATCACGTCGTACTGCGAGAGGTTGGTCTCCATGATGGCGGTTATCACCTTTATCCAGTCCTCAGAGGGGGCAATCTCGCCCGCGCTCTTCTCGTACCTTTTGAGGAAACGGTCGAATTTATCCTGCAGTCTTAGTTCGCGCACCTTCTTGCGGTAGAGTATGGAGTCCCTCTTCAATATATCCTCGATTTGTTTCTGCCAGATCGGGCGCCCGCCGGCAGGGGCGAGTTCCTCTGCATCCTCTTCAGCGCCGCAATATATATAGCGGGGGAACCTGTAGCGCGTCAGCAACACATCCCAGGAGAGCTTTATCCTCCTCTCCTTCTCCATGTTGATGAGGGCTGGAAGTATCTTCTTGTAGATGAGCGTGTCCTTGTCGATGCCGGATACGTCGTGAGTGAAGTGGGCGATCAGCTCCGTGAGGCGCACCTTGTCCGCGTTCAGCCTGGCGATGTACTTGAGTATCCTGTCTTCCATGGCGGTCACCTCCTTTTCAAGCGATCAGTTCCGTGTACCACCATCATTTTAGCAAATCTTGGACACATAGCGTAATAATGTTTTACAATACGGCTTTACGGAAAGCGGAGAAATGAATTTGCAGCAGTTTGAGATTTTAAAACAGGACAAACCTAACGGCGAAGGCGCCATCATGAAGTATCGTACCCGCCGCGGCGCCGATATCTATTGTATAGGTGTGCCGCTCTATTATGATTCAGGTGGGGACTGGGACCTTGGCCCCTCCTGGTGTTACGTGGTGCCCGGCGAAAAGCTCACCCTCATCGATACCGGCCAGTTCGGCAAGTTCGATGTGCTGGCCTCAATGCTTGGCCAGGCCGGCTTCGATGTTAAGGATATCGGGCGTGTAATCATTACCCATGGCCACGAGGACCATGACGGCAACCTGCCGGAATTGCTGGAGGCCAGTGGCGCCGCGCTTTGGGCGCACTTCGCCTTCGACAACATGATTGCCTATCATGCCGGTATTGACGATAACGCCGCCCATCCCGACTTCCCCGGTTCCTGCCGCACCTGCCTGATGCCCGACAAGTTTAATACCGTTTGCCGTCCCTACCATCGCAAGCGCAGCGAGCTGAAAGCCTCCCTCCAAATCAGGGAGGGCGATGCTTCACCCGACAGCCGTTTCCGCTTCCTGCTAACCCCCGGTCACTCGCCCGATTCCATTTGCAGCGTTTTCGAGGACGAGGTCGTTTTTAGTGGCGATACGGTGCTCGCCACCATCACCCCGCATCCTTCACTGATGCTGGAATATTATTGCAATAAGCGCATATTGCCCGTGGGCTACGGCGAGGACCATGGCGCCTACGGCCTTATCTCCTATATCAGGTCGCTGGATAAGGTGCAGAAGCAGTGCTGCGATACGGAATTGCTGCTGCCCGGGCACCGCCTTTTTGAGAAGGGCAAGCCCAATCACCTGAAGCCTTCGGAGCGTGCCGCCGGGATACTGCGTTTCCATATCGAGCGCTGCGGCAATATTTTGAGGATATTGGACGGCCGCGTGCTTGATCTTGAGGAGATATCCATAGAGCTTTTTGACCCTCGTTTGCGCAGGGGTTTCGGCAGGTACCTTTCCCAGCGCGAGGTCATGAGCCACCTCGAACTCCTCGCTGTCCAGGGCGACGTGGAATGGGTGGATGGAAATAAGTTTACCTCACGGACGACGGGATCCGAAAAATACAAGGAATTCTTTTACCAGTTCACAAAAACATAAACAGGGAGAAAAAATGATAGTAATAACGGCAACAATGAGGGCCAAAGAAGGCAACGGCGACGACCTTGCCAGGGTCGTCCAGGATTTCGCGTCTAAATTCCTCAAGGACCCCGGTTGTATCGACTACAGTGTCCACAGGCGCGCCGACAACCGCAACATCTTCTTCTTTTACGAGAAATATGAAAACAACGAGGCGCTGACTTTCCATTCGTCAGCGCCCCATTTCAAAGACATGTTCCGGGCGATGAAGCCTTTCCTCGATGGCCAGGCTGAAATCGCCATGTACGAGAAGATCTAAGCCTTAGACTATTTAAATAAAGAGATCAGCGCGCCGCCGACCATTAAACCGATCAGGACCAGGATGATTAATGGAATAATGGCGGCCACGAGGACCGTGCCCACGGCCCTTGCGGTGGTGAAATCGCAAGCCTGCCTGACGCCGACGACGGCCGCGATGATTGTCCATATCATGGTCACGAAGGGGATGAGCGGGCCGATGAAGGGTATGAAGGCAAATATATTCAGCAGCGCCGGGGAGTCGGCGAAGCCCAGGACGCGCAGAAGTTCACCAAGGGTTGACCTGGTATTAGGTCCCTTAAAGAGTGTCGTGCCCAGCCAGAAGCAGAGCAGTGAGAAGATGAACCAGGCTATCAGTGAGCCGATGGCGCCGGTGACCAGGTTGGTGAAAAAGAAGCCGATGCCCCCTGCCCCTCCCTTCATCAGTCCGCTGATACCGTGGCCGATGCCCGCGCTCAGGCTGGCCATCACCACTACCAGCAGCGCCTGGCCGGTCGCACCCGAATCCGCCTCTACCTCTTCATATAGCTGTGATTCTACCCTGGCCGCGCGCAGCATACGCGGGAATAAAGCTCCAGATGCCATAACAACTTACCTCCTTGATTAAATTAGTGGCCTATTATAGCAGGGGTTGCGTGGGTTGTCAGGGTTTGCCTGTATATCGATTCCTGTTAATAAAGGTTTTTGACAGCGGCCGCCTCTTGTGACACCGCCTTTCTGAGGGATGCGGGTCCAATCACCCGTGCCTTCGCCCCCCAGCTTAAAATGAAGCCGATAAAGGGCGGA
>JBFYUA010000181.1:0-2547 GCA_041300305.1 Dehalococcoidia bacterium
GGACGGGCGCACACAGCTCCCGGTAATAAACTGGATGAAAAGTAAATATGCCCTCGATTTCATAGACATGGTGACAGAACCCGGCCCTGACAAGATGCTGACACAGGGAAGCCCTGCGCAGGTTGAATCGATCAAATCAAGGGTGTTTATCTCCGTAAATGCCCACGGCTCGGAGACCATTGTGATGATAGGGCATCACGATTGCGCGGGCAATCCCGTATCCAAAGAAGAACACATCAGGCAGGTCAAAGAATGCTTGAAGGTCCTGCAGTCCTGGAAACTGCCGGTTAAAAGCATCCTTGGAGTCTGGATCAATGAAAATTGGACCGTTGAAATAATTGAGTAAACATATTATTAGCCGGCCTATTTGCCTCTCGTTTGTCCGTGTTGTAGAATTACGCCGATTTGGTTCCGTGTGTTGTCCGGTTCCGCTTTACGCATTATATGGAGAATCCTGATATGAGCAAGAGATTAATCACGATTGTCACGCTGGTCACGATATCTGTTATCGCATTATCTTCCTGCGCCCAGCCGAAAAAGGAGATATTGCGCAGCCAGATGGCTCCGGTCACGCGCGGAGATCTCATTCTTTCTGTTTCCTCCGACGGAAACCTCGACATGCCCAACCAGGTGCGCCTGAAATTTGGTACTCCGGGCACGGTCAAGGAAATCCCTGCGGAACAGTACAAATTGAAGGGTAAACCGGTCAGGGCCGGTACACTGCTGGCCCGGCTGGACAATACGACCCCACTGCTGACAGTTAAGGCTGCCCAGTATGCCGTAGAGCTGGCCCTTAACAGCGTTATCCAGGGTTGCTGCGGTCCGCGCTATCCAACTTTCTACAGTATGGCAACGGCCCTGATGCGTTTTGAACAGGCGCAGGATGAGGTCGGAAAAGCCAGGGAAATGGTAGCCGCCTCAAAGTATGCCGATGCGTCTTCTAATATTGCCCTGGCCAAATATGACCTCGACGCAGCACGGTCAGTCTATGCCAACCCTGAACTCGATACCTTCCAGACACAATACAATGACATGAATCAGCCCACACCGCTTTTCCCCGAGCTTATCCGGATTGCCGGCGTACTGGATACTCAGATCGCGGCCTTGAGAAATGTCCAGGTACTGCTCGAAGCCGGCGATTATCCCGGCGCCTCGCAGGCTATTGATATGATATCAGTCGGCCTCGATGAGACGCATTCTCTGGTCAAGCAGAATTCCCGCCTGCCGGGGGTATACACTTATCCCGATACATCCACTTCACTGGCTATCTCGAGGCAGGTGCTTGACGCGCTATCTCAACTTCAATTAATGCTGACCCAGGACAACTTTAACAGGACCGCAGCATCTGAAAAACTGCGCATGGCGGAGCATGACCTGCTGATGAGCAATATGATACTCAATGAAAGCGAGACGATTTACCGCGCGGGATTGAATCCGCAGACACTGCGCACCTACAATATAAATATAGAAACAGCTATGATCAACCTGGAAAAGGCCAAGCAGGAACTGCTTAAAACCGAGATTATCGCGCCTTTCGATGGGACTATTGTAGCTGTGGACGTCAAGATAAACGATCAACTTTCTACTATGGACTACTCTGCCAAGACCGCCGTTTACCTGGTCGATACCAAGACGATCAGGATGACGGGTATAATAGACGAAATAGATATCACCCGGGTCGCGGTGGGACAGGAAGCCGTGCTAACGGTGGACGCCCTGCCCGGACAAAAGCTCAAGGGCAGCGTGCGCTTCGTATCCCCGTTTGGTACCCTGCAGTCGGGCGTGGTGAATTTCCCTGTTGAAATCTATCTTGATAAAACAGAGAATGTCGACCTGCTGCGCGGCGGACTCACGGCCACCGCAGATATCATTACCGGTAAGCGTGAAAACGTTCTTCAGGTTCCCAATCGCGCTATTAAGGGCCTGGCCGGGGATTTTTGGGTTGATGTAGTCACGAATGCCTCTACGGCAGCCACGGAGAAAAGGCCAGTGAAAACGGGACTGCAGAACAAGAAATCCACAGAGATCATTTCAGGCCTCAAAGAAGGGGAACAGGTCCTTATCGAGGCGATTAAATAATAAATACCGGCCAGGTGATCAAACATGCCAATTATCCATCTTGAGAATATCGTCAAAATCTACTGCATCGGCGACACACAGGTAAATGCCCTGGACCATATTAACCTCGATATAGAGTCTGGCGAGATGGTATCCATTATGGGGCCATCGGGTTCGGGTAAATCGACCATGATGAACCTGCTGGGGTGCCTCGACCGGCCCAACGAAGGAAAGTATGAGCTTGACGGTATCGATGTTAGCCGCATGAGCGACGACGAATTGGCCGGCGTCCGCAATAAAAAAATAGGCTTCGTGTTCCAGTCCTACAACCTTTTACCCAGGCTCAACGCGCTGATGAATGTCGAGCTTCCCCTTATCTACAACGGGACGGGCAACAGGCACAAGCGCGCGCTGGAAGCTATGGAAGCCGTTGGGATTGGCAAGCGGGCACATCATAAACCCAGCGAAATGTCGGGAGGCGAGCAACAG
>JBFYUA010000223.1:0-3874 GCA_041300305.1 Dehalococcoidia bacterium
TAATTCATGCCGCGTCAATGCCTCCGCCTGTCTCCATTATAGCGGTTTATGCTTCCTGTTTGCCCTCGTTATACCGGACAACCAGGCGCAATGCTTCGGCGGCGCCCGGGTAGCTGTAATAGACCGGAACACGGGCTTTAATGAATTCCTGCCACAGGCTGAATGTGATCGTGTGTCTCTCGGGGAGTATAGCGTTGTCACAGATGAAGGCCAGGGGCTTTCGCGAGCCAAGGTAGGCCTTTACTAAGGCCTGGCTCCATTTAAGCATGACGAGCCACACATAGGGTGGCATCTGGCTGGGGCGCAAGAAGCCCACACAGAAGTTGATCTCATCCCAATCCGTGAGTATATCGACTGCACTGATCAATTTGTCGGACGATATCATATCTTGCGAGTAGTCTATGGGGTTATGCAGCATATTGCCGGCGAGCTGTGAGAAGCCCATCAGCTTTTGCCGGATGCTTTGCGGAAGGACCGGTAGCCTGAAGCCCCTGCGCTCGAATTCGTCTGTCAGTCCCACGCTGGTGCCGCCGCCCATCCCGATCAACACAGCATTCCTGCCGCCGGGATCGGGCATGAAGGTGAGCGTTACCAGCACGTCTACCATTTCCTCCACGTTTTTCGGCCGTATCAGGTTGAACTGGCGGCAGAGTGTTTCCCAGATCATGTCGTTGCCCGCCAGGGAAGCCGTGTGCGTTATTGTTGCCCTGGCGCCGGCTTCACCGAGGCCCGCCTTTATCAGGATCACCGTTTTTTTTCTGGCAGCCTTCTCGATCAGGCGCAGGAACCTCCTGCCGTCGCTCACCCCTTCCATGTATAGTGCGATGATGCTGGTTTCGGCGTCATCGATCAGGTATTCCAGGAAATCGCATTCATTGAGGTCGCAGGCATTGCCGTAGCTGATGACCTTGCTGAACCTCACACCGCGCCAGCCTGCTTCGCGGACGAGATAGAGGGAGTTGGCTCCGCTCTGGCTGATGAATGCCACGTTTCCCGATTCCTTTTCAAAGCCTGTATCGTAAGAGAGCCGCGACGCGGGACAATAAATGCCCATGCAGTTGGGGCCGATGATGCGCACCCCTGTTTCGTGTGCCAGCCTGCTGAGTTCTCCCTGGAGCCCGGCAGTAGCTGTTTCGCCTGTTTCATCGAAGCCGGCCGTGCAGAAATGGATGGCCTTAACGCCCTTGTCGGCGCAGTTCCTGACGATCTCGGGCGCGATGCCGGCTGAAACTGTGCTTATCACGAAATCAACTTCGCCCGGTACTTCGTCCAGCGATTTATACACATGGCAGCCGTCCAGTTCACCGCCGGACGGGTTGACCGGGTAAAGAGGGCCCTGGAAGCCGAATTCGCGGCAGGAATACCAGAAGGTGCGCGTCCAGTGGAAGGGGTTGGAGATGCTGATGCCCACGAAGGCCACGCTCCGCGGGTGGAAAATAAGGTCAAGCGAATCGTAAAAACTGGTCAAAAGGCGCTCCTGGCTTCAATATGTGGAGAGGTATTCAATAACAACCCAATGAAATTTACCGCGGAAATTATATTAAATCGGTGGCGGATACACAAAAAGCTGCGGTTTCGAATTAAATCCGGCCCTGGACGACTGCCCTGAGTTTATCTTCCCTGGTAAGTGCCTTAATTCTATACTCCATTTTAGATGCATGTGATTTGTCTGCACAATCCCACTTGCCGAGCAATTTAACCGGTCTTCTTCCTTTGGTGTACTTAGAACCAATCCCTGAATTGTGATCCCCAATACGCTTATCAATATCATTGCTGATACCTGTATAAAGAGTCCCGTCATTACACTCAACGATATAAACATACCAGTTACCTTTCATGGCCGATATTATAGTCTTTGCGCAGGAAATGGCAACACTTGGCCGATACTGGATCTGCTATTGTTAATGTTAATCTGAAATTATGCCGGACATGTTCTCCATTCCGGACGCAGGCATTTTTTCTGACTTCCTGGCCGGGCTATCGGCCGTGTTATAAAAGCGCGACCTATATTAACGCTGGCCATATCAATTTGGATACACGAGGCCAATCGTTCAAATCCGGCATGGCCCACCAAGGCTGCCCTTCCTGAGGCGACCAGGAAGGCTGGCATCAACCTTGACAATATGGAATCGGTTTTCCTTATGCGTAAGCCGGACTATTATACCGCCTTCAACAAAAATACGCCGCATGCCGTAGTCCAACAATGGCAAAAGGAGCTTGATGCGATAAGGAAGTGGCGCTGGGTTGGGGCACCTATAGGAATAGCCTCCGCATCCATTGACAATAACTCAGCAGGGGCATATTCTATTCCAGCGCCGGCGCCATCGGCGCAGGCGAAAACAACTTGCCCGGTTGACGAATGCCAACGCAGACAACCATTACCTGGTTGAACAAAAATTACAGGGGAAAGAAGTAAGGAACAACAAAGTGGAAAAAACAGCTACCATTGGCGTTGGCGGGGTCAAGAAGATTATATTTAATGCTTATATTGTGTTCACCGGGAAATTCAACAAAACGTTTGATAATGAGATAATGGTAAAAAAATTAAGTAATGCTGGTCAAGCAGCTACCGGTTTATATTTATGAAAGGCTTTGCACCTTTACTGAATAGCCAGGTCGGCGACGTCATGCGCCAATGGCGCATGCGTGCTGTGACCATTATCTATTACGTCGCTCTCGCTGTCACTTTACCGGCTATTATCTCCTCAACGATTAGTATGGCCAAGGTTGGTGCGCAGTTCTCTTTAATCATAATGTATATCTTCTACCTGCTGTTAGCCTGCATGGCCATATTCAAAAATCTTGACTACCGGCTGCGTGGCTGGTCTCTTATCATTGCAGGCTATGCCATGGCGGTCACCACGTTAGCGGTTAACGGCCTTGAGGGTTCCGGACGGGTTTATCTGATGGCCTTGCCCGTTTTAGGATTCATTTTGACCGGGACCAGTGGCGGCTGGATCGCCACGGGTTTAAGTATCCTGATTTATGGTACGTTCGCCATCTTTGCTTTCACCGGGATATCGGAAAGCTGGCTTGCGCCGTATCCAGACCGCCTCGACGCCTTAGTGTGGATCAACAACGGTTTCGTAATGGTGATGCTGATGGTCTTCATTGTAGTCCTGCTGATCCGCATGTACCGGTTCCTCTGTAATTCACTGGAGGCAGAGCAAAAACTTGCGGCCGAGCTTTCGCAAACCTACGATGCAACGCTGGAGGGCTGGGCAAAAGCCCTCGAGTTGCGCGATATCGAAACGGCCGGCCACTGCCACCGCGTCAGCGATATAACCCGGAGGCTGGCCAAGAGCAATGGGACGTGGACAATCGACATGACGGACCTGCACCGCGGGTCACTGTTGCATGACATCGGCAAGATGGGCATCCCCGACAGCATATTGCTCAAACCGGGCAAGCTCACCGCAGACGAATTCAAAAAAATACAGGAACACACCACTTATGCATACGAATTGTTGTCCCACATACCTTACCTCAAAGATACAATGGACATACCTTACTGCCATCATGAAAAATGGGACGGCACAGGCTATCCGCGCGGGCTAAAAGGCACTGAGATACCGCTGGTCGCCCGCATATTTTCAGTAGTAGATGTATATGACGCCCTGACGTCCGACCGACCCTACCGCTCGGCCTGGCCGGAAGATAAGGCGCTTGAATACATGAAGGAAAAATCAGGCATAGACTTTGACCCTGACGTGGTAGAACTGTTCACAAAGCTGGCAGATAAGGACGCCGAGTCTTTTCGTGGACATTGAAAACAACTGGCGAAGAGATGGAATAAGCTTATTGCTCTCAAACGGGAGTTCGGGAACTGTCCGGAATGGCCCGCCAAACAATCACGCAGTATCATCACCACCGG
>JBFYUA010000225.1:0-2510 GCA_041300305.1 Dehalococcoidia bacterium
GGACGGCCAGACTATTGTGCTGGAGGATTATCTTGAAATCCGCCCGGAGATGGAAGCCGAGCTGCGCCGCCATATCCGGGAGGGCCGTATCCAGGTCGGCCCCTGGTATTGCCTGCCGGACGAGTTCCTGGTCAGCCCGGAATCGCTCATCAGGAACCTGGCAGAGGGTATGGCCGGCGCAGGCAAATTCGGCGCCTGCATGGAAGTGGGATACATTCCCGACTCGTTCGGACATATCGGCCAGATGCCGCAGATACTGGCGGGGTTTGGACTCAGGTCGGCCGCGGCCTGGCGGGGAATTGGGGACCAGCCCTGCGAGCTCTGGTGGGATTCCCCCGACGGCACCCGTGTGCTGCTCGCCTACCTGCGCGAAAGCTACAGCAACGCGGTTAAAATCCCCGGCATGACCGATGAATCCACGATAGCAGAGGCCGCTCAACAACTGGGCAAACTGGTACCTTTCAGTCAAACCGGTCATCTGTTGCTTATGCAGGGGACCGACCATATTGAGCCGCGCGCAGAGACAACCGGCGCATTGGATCTCCTTAATTCTGCCCTGCCCGGACACCGGTTCCTGCATTCTAACCTGCCATCTTACCTAGACTCCCTTCTCAAAGCTGTCTACGCAACAGCCATCGGACTGCCGCTGGTGAAGGGTGAACTGCGCTGCAGCAAGCGCCAGCCCCTGCTCCCGGGCACTCTCGCCCTGCATAACTGGGTCAAGCTGCGAAACCATGATTGCGAGACGTTGCTGGAGCAATGGGCCGAGCCGTTCAGCGCTTATGCGGCGCTAATTTCTGCCGGGCGGGACAGCCTTACGCAGTACCCGCCGTATATTGCCGGCCTTCAACCCCTCGTACATCACGCCTGGCGGATGCTCATGCAGTGCCACCCGCACGACTCTATCTGCGCAAGTTCCATCGACCGGGTTGTCGAAGAATTGAAATCCAGGTTCGACCAGGTCGGGCAATTGGGAGAGGCCATCCGGTTGCAGGCGCTGGATATTATCATGCCGCAGATTGACACACAGTGCCCGCTCGCCGACGTACAGCCCGATTTCAGCGTCACCGTTTTCAACCCGTTTTCAGGGTTACGGTCGGATGCCGTACAGGTAGATGTTATCCTGGACGACGACAATACCTGCATTGAGATTGTCGACGACGCAGGCAGGGTTATTCCCTGCCAGCTTAAAGAGCGGGGCCGGAGACACCAGTTGCTCAATACTACGGTGAGCTGGGACGGGCTGGTGGCGCTGTCAGAGGCGGCCATGGCGGGTTCCACCCACGGCATCATGGTCCACAATTTAGTGATAAAACGTTCCGGCGATGCGCTCGGCCTGGATTTTGTCATGGATGATACAGGCAGCCCCATGCTCAAGAAATGGGAGGAGGAGGTTACACGGCGCCTGGGAGATACTTCTATTAAAAAGTTCAATGTCAGCGCTTCGCTGGTCAGGCCCTCTCTAATCGAGTTTATAGCCGTGGATGTGCCGGGCAATGGTTATGGCACTTACTGGATAAAAAAAGTCCCGGCCGTTTTTCAGGGGGAGTGTCCCGGGCCGGCATATATAGAGAATGAATTCTTTAAACTGGAAGTTAAAAAGGCTACCGGTTTATTCACGCTTCTGGATAAAAGGACCGGTTCCACCTTTAATTCGCTTAACCGGTTTGTAGACGGCGGTGACCGTGGCGACATGTACAATTATTGCCCGCCCGCGGATGACAGGATTGTAGATTCGGGTAAGGACGCCGCGGTCCACGCTGTCTCCGTTAAAAAGGGCATCACCTCGCAGAGACTGGAAATAAGCATGTCCATGCCCGTGCCGAAAGAGCTCTCAAGTACGCGGCGATCGAGGAGCGAGGAGACGGGGCCAATCGGGATTATAACACGGGCAACGCTGGCCAGTGGTGTGGAACGGGTGGACGTCTCAACCTCGATAACCAATACATGCTGTGATCACCGCCTGAGGGCGCATTTCACCGCCCCGTTTAGTGTGAACAGGGCTGAGTACGACGGGCATTTTGAAGTCGTCAGCCGGCCGCTGGAGCTTCCGGCGCACGATGAAGGATGGATCGAACAGCCGTCGCCCTCGCATCCTCAGCGGTGTTTTATCGATGTATCCGATGGCGCTCATGGCCTGATGGTGGCCAACCGCGGCCTTCGTGAGGCTGAGGCGATACAGGTTGGCCGGGGTACTGAAATAGCCCTGACACTGCTGCGTTGTGTGGGGTGGCTGTCGCTGGATGACCTGCCGGTGAGAAAAGGCCATGCCGGCCCACCTTTTACAGCCACGCCCCTGGCGCAGATGCGCGGCACTTACAGTTTCGATTACTCCATTATCCCGCATAAAGGGACCTGGCGCGATGCTTACCGGCATGCTTACGAATTCAACGCCCCGTTAAAAGCGGTAATCGGGCTCCCTTTATGCGGGATAATGGAGTAATCGAAACTGTAAGTGCCGCGCATCTGCGCCAGGGGCGTGGCCGTAAAAGGTGGGCCGGCATGGCCTT
>JBFYUA010000257.1:0-8510 GCA_041300305.1 Dehalococcoidia bacterium
CGCGCTGCAATTTGCGTCGCGGACAACGCTTACCTGCATTGCCAGTGACCAGGATGGAGATGCAGTGCAATACAAGTGGGAAGCCCGGGACGGTACCCTGAGCGGTGAGGGTAACAGGGTCTCCTGGACTTCACCCAGCAAAGGCGGCAGCTACAGCCTCTTCGTAACAGCCAGTGATGGCAAGGGCGCTGAGAGCAGGCAGGAGATAGTAATACCGGTCGCCGCGCCAAGCGGGGTACAGACTTTTAACCTGGTGCCCAAAGAAAGCGGCACGGTAACATCCGAGGGTGACAGGGATAACAGCATATTCAAGGCGGGTGACGATGAAAAGAACATAGGGTACAGGGCCTTCTTCAGCTTCAATATTTTCCCGCTTTCAGGGATGGAAATTAAGCAGGCCAGGCTTAAATTTATTGGTGGCAGGGTGGTGGGAGACGATCCATTCGATCCCATAACAGGCGTGGGCGGGTTCCAGGTGATGAAGATAAGCTATGGTAATGTAATGCCCAAGTTCGGCTCGGTGGACGGGTCACCTTTCCAACGCGCGGAGGCTTACCTGAATAAACCGATTGTGGAAGTGGACGTAACTCCCGAGCTTGTCACGGCAGTGGATAACCGGCTTGAGAGGTTCCAGGCTGAAGCCGCCTTTATGAAACGGACCACCAATGGCAATGGAATTGCCCAGTACCTTCAGTGGCAGGATGCCGTGCTGGAGGTCACAGCCTCAGCAAAATAAGCGCTTAACCCCGGTAAGTACACAGTGGGCGACATCAGGGCGGCTGCGAGCAGCCGCCCTGATTTGTCCCCTTTTTTGACTTGTTTTTACAGGGGTGCTACATTATATAGTAAATTAGCAGTCTAAAGCGGAGAGTGCTAAAAATGAGCAAGGCTGCCTACAAAAGGCGTGACTCGGTCCTAAAAATAATAGTAAGTGAATACATTGCCACTGCCACGCCGGTGGCATCAGAGGCTGTTCTACGCCATTACAGCCTCGGGGTAAGCCCTGCTACCATACGCAACGATATGGCTTCTCTCGAGGAGGAAGGCTTTATCACCAGGCCGTACACATCTTCCGGCGGGGTACCTCTGGATAAAGGATACAGGTTCTACGTAGAAACCATCTCGGGCCAGGCCGGATTGCCCGGGGACGAGCAGAAACGTATCCGCCATCTGATGGATGCTGCGGTAGATGAATATGACCGGCTGCTGAAAATCGCGGCTACGGCCATGTCTCAACTCGTGGGCAATGCAGCCATTGTTACATTTCCGAAATCCGCGGAATGCAAGTTCAAGCATATAGAGCTGGTTGAGGTTAACCAGTACATGGCAATGCTGGTGCTTATATTGAGCAACGCGGTACTGCGCCGGCAGACCCTTGGTTTTGACGAACCCGTGAGCCGGCAGCAATTAGGCGATGCCGCCGTTAAATTCAACAGCGAATACACTGGCAAGACACGAAAACAGATTGCCGGTAACAAATTGGATTTATCGCCCCTGGAGAAAAAAGTACTGGACGCCATGTCGGACATTATGGCCGGCGAAGATATGCTTGAGTATGATAACTCCTATCTTGAGGGCTTGCGGCTGATGCTCGGGCAGCCGGAGTTCGTACAAAGGGAAAGGATGCTGGGCGTACTTGAACTTTTAGAGGCCAAAGGCTGGTTGAAGCAGGTTATTGATTGGCAGGTTACCGAGGACGGCGTCAGGGTCATTATCGGTGGTGAAAACCGTGAATCGTCCCTGCATGATTTAAGCCTTGTCGTGAGCAATTACGGGGCGCCCGAGCAGGCCCGCGGGACAGTAGGAATTATTGGTCCCAAAAGGATGGACTACACCAGGGCTATTTCAGCCGTAAACTATATTTCAGGGCTGCTAAGTGAGCTTGTTGCCAGGGTTTGCCGCGACGACTAACAAGTAATTTATCCAGGCAGGAGGATATTTTGGCAGAGGACCCCATTACTCAGGAAAATTTAAACATCGAGGAACTGAAGGAAGCCCTTTCGGAGGAAAGGAAAAAATCTGCCGAGTACCTGGCAGATGCTCAGAGGGAAAGAGCGGACTATCAGAACTTGAAAAAGCGGACTGAACAGGATAAACAGGAATCGTTGAAGTGGTCGAATGCTGATCTGATAAGGTCGATTTTACCGGCTATAGATGATATGGAACGCGCCTTTACAATGATGGACCCGCAATTTAAAGACTCGACATGGGTGGAAGGTTTTCGCATAATTCAACGCCAGTTGCAGGACGCGTTAAAGGCACATGGATGCACGGAGATAGACTGTGTGGGCCAACTTTTCGACCCCAATCTTCACGAAGCTGTTACCTATGAGGATGGAGAAGAAGGGACAGTCATCTCTGAGCACAGGAAGGGCTATATGATGAAAGACAGGGTGCTTCGCGCATCGCAGGTGGCGGTAGGCAAAGGAAAGCAAGATGAAGGTCCGGCGCCGGGTGACGGCAAGCCGTGACGCACAGTATCAAGCAGTGATTTAACTAACGTGAGTGAATTTAATATAAAGCACAGGAGGATAAAATGGGCAGAACAGTAGGTATCGATCTTGGGACAACATTCAGCCTGGTAGCCACCATGGAGGGCGGAGAAGCGGTTATCATCACTAACAGGGAGGGGGAGCGCCTGACGCCGTCGGTTGTGGCTATAGATAAAAAGGGAGAAAGGCAGGTGGGGCTGCTTGCCAAGAGGCAGGCCATCACCAATCCGGAGAACACCATCTTCAGCATCAAACGCCTGATAGGCCGGAAATTCAGGGACGCCGAGGTGCAGACTGACATCAAGCGCCTGCCGTACAAAATAGTCGAGGCATCCAACGGGGATGCTAAAGTGATCATGGGGGGCAAGGAATATAGCCCGGCTGAAATCTCCGCCATGATACTGCAGAAACTGAAGTTGGATGCAGAGGCTTTCTTAGGAGACAAAGTCACCGACGCGGTGATTACGGTCCCTGCATACTTCAACGACAGCCAGAGGCAGGCCACCAAAGACGCCGGCACAATCGCGGGCCTGAATGTCATCCGCATTGTGAACGAACCTACGGCCTCGGCACTGGCCTACGGCATGGACAAGAAAAAAGAGGAGATGATCGCGGTCTACGACCTGGGTGGCGGCACCTTTGATGTCTCCATCCTTGAGCTTGGCGAAGGCACCTTTCAGGTCAAGTCAACCAATGGGGATACCCATTTGGGCGGTGACGATATTGACCTGAAGGTCATGGACTACCTGATAGATGAGTTTAAAAAAGAGCAGGGTATCGATCTCAGGCAGGACAAGATGGCCCTGCAGAGGCTCAAGGATGCTGCTGAGAAAGCCAAGAGGGAACTTTCTACCACAGGTCAGACGGAGATTAATCTTCCCTTTGTTACGGCCGATGCATCCGGTCCCAAGCATTTAAATATAACCCTCACCCGTGCCAAGTTGGAGCAACTGGCAGCGGACCTGCTGGAGCGCAGTATCGAGCCCTGCAAAAAGGCGCTATCGGACGCCGGTCTGACCGCGGCGCAGGTGACCGATGTCATACTTGTGGGTGGCCAGACGCGTATGCCCAAGGTGCAGGAAATTGTCCGGCAATTCTTCGGCAAGGAGCCGATCAAGGGCATCAACCCCGACGAAGCCGTTGCGCTCGGCGCGGCCATACAGGGCGGTGTGCTCAAAGGAGACGTAAAAGATATATTGCTCCTTGATGTGACGCCGCTTACACTGGGCATCGAGACCCTCGGAGGGGTAATGACCCCGTTAATCCCCAGGAATACCACCATCCCGACTTCCAAGAGCCAGGTATTCAGCACTGCCGCGGATAACCAGCCGAGCGTTGAGATACACGTTCTGCAGGGTGAGCGCCCCATGTCCGGAGATAATAAAACGCTGGGCAGGTTTATCCTGGACGGTATATTGCCGGCGCCGCGCGGTGTGCCCCAGGTTGAGGTGACTTTTGACCTTGATGCCAACGGTATACTAAATGTCCGCGCCCAGGACAAGGGCACCGGTAAAGAACAGAAGATTACCATCACTGCTTCCAGCGGCCTTAATAAGGATGAGGTTGAAAAAATGCGCCGTGAGGCCGACGCGCATGCGGCCGAGGATACCCGCAAAAAGGAGGAGGTTGAGACCAAGAACATAGCTGAAGCCACCGTGTATTCAGCGGAAAAGACTATCCGTGAATATGGTGATAAGATAAGCGCCGAGCTCAAGAGCGAAGTGGAAGGGAAGATAGCTGCCACGCGCTCAGCGCTGCAGGGGGCTGATATCGGCTACATCAAGAGCGCCTTGCAGGCGCTTAACGATTCCATGCAAAAAATCGGCGCTGCCGTTTACCAGCAGAATACGCCTCCATCGGGTGGAGGCCCTGGTGATGCTGGTCCGGGTGCTGGCGGGACTCCTCCCCCGCCTAAAGATGAGGGCACCGTGGAAGGCGAATTCCGCGAAGTCTAAGCGGGGTAATGAATTGGCTGATATGGCGGCGGGCTGAAAGGCCCGCCGCTTTATTTTAGCTTGACACCGCTGGTTCAAATCACTATCATTTCATGTACATTTTAAGAAGGAGGGTTTCATTTAATGGCAAACAGAAATTTCTCAATGAGCAATACAGCCAAGGCTGTACTTGCGATTGTCGCGGGCATCCTGGTTCTCTGGCAGCCGGGCTTAGTCACCTGGATTGTCGGTATTTTTCTCATAGTCTGGGGTGTTCTCGTCCTGATCGACCGCTAAGATGCGCAGATTATTCTGCGGATAAGGTAATGTGTTTTACTGCGGCACAAGTGGCTTCAGCTACGATGACTGGATCGGCATTTATTACCCGGCGGGCCTGCCGCGCAAAAACTGGCTGAGCTGCTATGCGCAGGAATTCAATGCCCTTGAATTGAATTCGACTTATTACACTTTACCGGCCGTGTCTGCCATGGAATCCCTCGCCAGGAAAACCGGCGGGGGGTTCCTTTTTTCTGTGAAGGACAACCGGGAGATGACCCACACGCTTGAGCGTGCCCAGGATGCCTGCAGGTCGTTTGTCCGTATATTGCAACCCCTGATTGATGCTGATAAGCTGGGCTGTGTCCTGGCGCAGTTTCCTTACAGCTTCAATTATGTAGCCGCCAACCGCGTATATTTGGAGAGGCTGAAGGGTTGGCTGGCTGAATTACCGCTGGTCATTGAGTTTCGTAACGCGGCCTGGCTAAATCCCGGCACGCTTGATTGGATGAGAAAAAACGATGTGGGCTTTTGTTGTGTTGACGAGCCGCAGATCCCCGGGTTGCTGCCACCCGTAGCTGAGGTGACCGGGAAGATAGGATACATCCGCTTCCACGGGCGCAATGCTTCTAAGTGGTGGAAACATGAACAGGCATGGGAACGCTATGACTATACCTACAGGCGTGATGAATTGGCCGAGTGGCTGCCAGGGATTGCTAAAATAGCCAGGGAAGCGGAGAACACGTTTATTTTTGCCAATAACCACTGGAGGGGCCAATCCGTTGATACTATCAGGCAGGTACGCTCCATGCTCGACCAGCTTGTCTTGTAATTACGCCTGGGTTAGAATTAGCCGCTGAAAGGTGTTGAATATTAATGATAACGGCGTATTGGCGATGACGCGGACCGGTTGTTTATGGCTATGATGAAAGCGCCGTATGCAGCGGGGAACCGCTGGCATATCCTGATTTTCCTGGTGATCGTGGCCATGATTGACGTATCAGATCAAATAAGCAAGCAATGGATACGTGATAACATACCTTTGGGTAGTTCACTGCCTGCGATGGGGAATCTGACCATTGTTCATGTGCAGAATACCGGGTCGGCATTCGGCTTTTTTACCGACCAGGCGTTTTTGCTGAGCATCATAGCTGTGGCAGGCCTGGTGGTGGTGCTGCTGTTTTTCCGCTACCTCAATCAGCTTGGCCTTGCCGGTGGCATAGCCTTGAGCCTTATTTTTGCCGGCGCCCTGGGTAATTTGATTGACCGGTTGAGGCTGGGGCATGTTACCGACTTTATTTATGTGAGGCTTTGGGATAACTTTTACTGGCCTGCCTTCAACGTAGCCGATTCGGCCATCACCACGGGCGCTATACTGCTGGCAGTAGTTGCGCTGAGCGCGTTCGGGAAAAAACATGAAACAGGACCGGAAACCGGAAGTAAAGACATTTGCAGTTGAAGCCGACGGTGTCCGGCTGGACAAATACCTGGCAGCGTCTCCTCTCGGTTTGACCCGCTCTCACCTGCAAAAGCTTATCGAAGAAGGTTGCGTCCGGGTAAACGGCCGGACTGCCCGCCCTGCCGTTAAATTAAAGTGCGGAGACCGTGTTGAAATCGTCATTCCTGCCATTGGACCCGTACAGCTTGCCGCAGAAGATATCCCCTTTGAGGTTTTGTACGAAGATGCTGACCTGGCCGTGATAAATAAGCCGGCAGGGTTGACTGTGTACCCGGCGCCCGGCCATCCCAGCCATACACTGGTAAATGCCATGCTCAAACGTTTTCCTGACCTTTCAGCGTTCGGTGATTCCCCGCGACCCGGGATAGTGCACAGGCTGGATAAAGATACCTCGGGACTGATGGTCATTGCCAGGAATGAGGGGGCCAGGCTTGAACTGGTGGAGCAGTTTAAAACGCGCTCGGTAATAAAAAAATACCTTGTGCTGGTCAAGGGCAAAATCGTACCTGTGCATGGCGCTATTGACGCCCCCATCGGCAGGGACCCTGCTGACCGCAAGCGTATGGCGGTTATGTCCAAAGGGCGCCCGGCCAGCACGGATTACAGGGTACAGCAGTACCTCAAGGGATATTCACTGTTGGAGGCGCGCATTCAGACCGGCAGGACCCACCAGATACGCGTACATTTCGCGGCTATCGGCTACCCGGTCGTGGGTGACGCGGTCTACGGTGTTAAATCTGCGCTGTTGGACCGGCAATTCCTGCACGCGCATTTCCTGGAGATAGCGCTTCCGGGGAGCGGTCAGGTCCGTTCGTTTAGCTGTGCATTGCCGTCTGATTTGAGCAACGCGCTGGCCTCAATGCAAAAGGGATAAACCGGTAGTTGCCATTTAGCCTGCGGATGTGATAAATTTAACTCAAAAGAGAGGTTTCGGACATGAGACCACAAGATAGGTTCGGACAGGCGAAAAGGGACCCCGGGGCGGGACAGGGTGATATCTACAATCAACTGGCAAACGCCCCGCAACAACAGGGACCGGAAGACTTCACCAACTTTGAAGTTGATGCCGCCAACAGGCGTAATGAGCTGCTGTTCAGCATCACTTCCCAGATCGAGGAGACCCGTGGCAAGCTCAGGCAGGCGGAGCTCCTGGTTGAGCGTTTGAAGCAGAGCCTGAGGGAATACGAGGAGATGTATAAAACCCTCACTAAGGGTAAAGGCAAAGAAAAGTAAGCGCTTTTCCCCGGCCTCTGCGTTTTGAGCGGCTTCCCCCGGTTGCAGTGTCGTTGCCAGAGTGGCGTTTTGCGATTCCAGCAGTTATGGCCGGTGTGCCGGTAAGGAGTCAACGTTGAAAGAGAAACCTGAGGAGTACGCGCTGGAGTACGCCGGGTTTTGGATCAGGCTGGCCGCGTCACTGGTCGATTTTTTATTATTAGTAGCAGGTTTATACATATTGTATTGCGTTATATCTCAATCGTTTTTCTGGATATTCCCCGGCATCAACAAGCTGATTGATGCATTTGGTGGTATCGCCAGGGGGGCGCCCGTTTCTGCCGGCATCATCTGGTTGATGGCGGTTGTACTGCTGGTTTTCCTGGCCGGCAGCACGGTTTATTTTGTCGTCTGCTGGGCGACGGCCGGGCAGACAGTCGGTAAAGTAGCTATGAGCATCAAGATTATACGTACGGATAGTTCGCCGCTTGATCTGCGGACTGCCTTTATTCGGTTCCTGGGCAGCCTGCTATGTACAGCTACTCTGGGTATCGGTTTCATTATTATCGCCTTTGACAGCCGTAAACAAGGATTGCACGACAGGATTGCTGACACCTACGTGGTTAAGCTCCCGGTCAAGCAGGTCATTTATAGCCAGTCCCTGGCAGGTGGAGGAATCAGGTAATATGACCGGGCAAATCAGGGTACGATTTGCGCCCAGCCCTACAGGCCACCCCCACCTGGGCAATATCCGCACTGCGCTTTTTAACTGGCTTTTCGCCCGTCACAATAACGGGGTATTCATATTGCGCATAGAGGATACCGACCAGGCACGCAAGGTAGAGGGCGCGACAGAGAATATCATGGGCGGCCTCAAGTGGCTGGGCATGGACTGGGACGAGGGCCCTTATTTCCAGTCTGAGCGGCTGGATATGTATCAGAAATACGCGCAGCAACTCGTGGACGAAGGCAAGGCTTATCATTGTTTTTGCCAGCCGGACAGGCTGGATAAAATGCGGCAGGACCAGGCGGCGCGCAAGTTGCCGCCGGGCTATGACAGGCATTGCCGCGAATTGGGTGCTGCGCAGGTTGAAGCTGAGAAAGCGAATGGGATTGTACCGGTTGTACGCTTTAAAT
>JBFYUA010000027.1:0-6221 GCA_041300305.1 Dehalococcoidia bacterium
GGCAGGCGCTTCGGGGTGCTGGAAGGCGGCTATAATCACGACGTGCTGGGCCGGAACGTGAGGGCTTTCCTGGAGGGCATGGCCTGACGCCTCCGGAAACGCTACTGGCAACATATTTGTAGGGGCGTTCCTTCAGGTGCGCCCGCCCCCGGAAACGCCCCGGGCCTGGAGTTCCGCAGGCCGATTAAGGTGCTAAGTTTTAACTCAGTTAATCTGATATGATTGGAGTAGCCGGTTGCTTTGGAAAGACCATCACAATGGCCCTCTTGTTGATAGCAAAGTATTCAGCGACCTGGACCAGTTTCTCTTCGGGCAGCGTATAGACTTCAGCATCGGTCACGACCATGAAGAGGTCAGCTGCTTTGGAATTGATAAAATCTATCAGCCTGCTGCCAGGCGTAGAGTGAATATTTCCAACTATTTTATGGCTCTGTGTATAGATAACGACCTCAAGCTTTTCCCAATTTCCCTGCACTCTTTTTGATGTATATTCCATCCTTCTGATACCTCTGTCGCTATTAAGTATAACAATAGCAAGCTACATCCGTAAATGGGGATTTTCCATATTACCCGCAAGCTGTTTGGCGGGCTTGAAAACTTTCCCGCTGGCCTTTTCAGTCATGCGGTCCGGCAGTTTAAGGCCAGAGGAGCGCTCTGGGACCGAGGTGGAGTTCTTTCTTGCCGGCTTCTTTGAGCGTCGAAAGTGCCGTCCTGAGTTGCTTCTGCTGCTCCGCGCTCAGCCTGGCAATTACGTCCGTTGCGCCTTCCAGTTTCATGACCTGCTTGAGGGCCTTTTCGCCTTTTGCTGTCAGCGTGATGCGGATGAGGTTCTTGCGCTCCATGTTCTTGACCCTCTTGATAAAGCCATGTTTTTCCATGCGCACCAGGAGGCCGGATACAGAATGCGGCTCCCGCAGCATCATCCGGGTGATTTTGGCCGGTGTGACATTCTCGCCCATGGCATCCACCAGGAAGAGAATCTCTGCCGCGGGGGCCGACAGGTTCTGGGGTAACAGTTCCCTCTCCCTGATTTTGAATAAAATGTCCGATACCTGCAGTAGAGATGTCAGTAGTGTGTAATCCTTGTCCGCCTTAATTTGCTGTGCCATGCAACCTACCTCCCGGCAATATTATTTGCCAATATCAACAATCGGCATGTTTCACTGTCCCAAGCATAAGGGTATACCTTAACAGTCAAGACTGTCAACGCCGCACCCGCGGGCTGAGTGTCATCACAGTATTTCGTGCCGCTCCAATCGCGGGCACAGGCTCCAAGGCGCTCCGCTCGTCCCGCCTCCCGGATTATGACCAAAATTATGTCTAATAGTTATTACCGTGTAAAATAATTGCACGGGAGAATAATAGATGAGTGATAAAAAGATTTTGGCGGCCGGGTTGCTGTTATTGGCGATAACAATGGCTGTTCAGGCGGCCTGTTCATCTTCCGCGCCTTCAGCGCAGTTTGAGGTCACTTCCCTGGATATCAAGCCGGCGGAAATTACCGTGGGAGAAACAGCCAGCATCAGCGCACAGGTCGGCAATACCGGCGGGGCCGGGGGCGTTTACTCCGCCACGCTGTCCGTAGATGGTGAAAAAATCGGCGCCAGGGACATTAACCTGGCGCCCGGGTCCACGCAGACTGTGACCTTCGCACTCTCCAGGAATAAAGCGGGCGCCTATGAAATCGCGGTTGGAAAAAGGAGCTCTACGCTTACGGTTAGAGCAAAGCTTGTGGCAAAGCCCCTGGAGTTAAAATACGATGATGGTGTTGCCAGGGACTACCTGGCCCTGGTTAAACCCGCCACGGGATACCTGGTCAGCTTTGCGGCGCCCCCGGACCCTTTTACTATCAGCCAGGTGAAGGTGCTCGGGCTGGTTTACGGCTCGCCCGGGTTTCATATCGCTGATAGCGACCTGCAAATCTGGGATAGAAATAGAAAAGTCCTTTATACCACAACATTTCCCGGGGACAGCTTCCCCCTGGTGACACGGCTGGGCGACAACACCGGTGCAACTGCAGCCTGGGTCGATATAGAGATACCCAATATTAAGGTGGAGGGTGACTTCTACATCAATATCTATACCGGTATCCCGGCAGGCCAGGGGTTTCGCATGGGGGCTGAGAGCAAAGTGACGAATACCCATTCCGATGTAACCGCGCGGGATGATAACGGCGTCGATAATCTATCACCAAACTGGCCTTATACGGCCGTCCGCTGGTACGGAGACAAGAGCAGTGTGAACTGGATGGTAAGGGTGGCCGGCAATGCCATGGTCCCGCAGGAATAATTTACCCGCATAGCATAAAAAGGGTGGCCATTGAATAAAAGAGTCAAAGAGATAGTAAGCCTGATCGCCGGTTGGCTGATAGCGTTTACATTCATTGCCTCGGGCACCGGCAAGCTGTTTGGTGATATGGAAACACCGGCCCAGGCCATGGCTTTCGTCAATGCCGTGTTGCCGGAGGCTTTCTTAACGCCCCTATTTATAGATTTCATCTATAAATTACTGGTACCTTACCTTTTCCCGTGGGCCGAAGTGGTACTGGGTATGGCGCTCCTCGGCGGTTTAATGCCAGGGCTGGCCGCTTTGTTCACGTTGCCGATGCTTGCAGCCTTCATGGGGACCAATATCTGGGCCATCTCCACGGGAGAATATTCGCAGTGCGCGAGTTGTTTCGGAATATGGGAAAAAATATTCGGACACCTGACACCCTACCAATCACTGGGTATAGATATTGTACTCGGCCTGCTGGCATTGTGCGTGATTTTCCTGCAACCGGGCCGGTTTCTCTCAAACCGCTGGCCAGTCTCACTATTGACGCGCCGTTCTTCACCAGGACTTCCAAAGGAGGTAACAGTACTGGATTTGCCCCCGGCTGTGAATAAGCACTCTGTGACCATAGATTCCATCGACAGCCTGCTGGTCTTTGTGCGCCGCAACGCCTGGGCTGTTGCAGGTTATGTGCTGGGCATTGCAGGCCTGGTCCTGATAACGGTAGCGGCATCGCTTGCGGCTGCGCCGGTAAATAAAAACCCGCAATCCCCGGGTCCTTCCTTTCCCGTGGCAGCTAATATCACGGTTTCCGGCCTCACTATCAGCAATGGGATTGTTAATTTCACTACAACCAGCGATGAGGTTGTGGATGTCATCGTTTTTGACAAAAGTGGAAAAGTCACAGGCCTGTTTTCGGACACCGACCCTGTAATAAATCATAACATTGAGGTAGATAACCTTTACCCCGCCACCACTTATTATTTCCAGTTGCTGGCCGGCGACAGCACGGGCGGCAAGCGCCTGTCGGAGATACATTCGTTCACCACCATGGAACCGCCGCCCGTGATTTTCAACGTGAGCATCTCAAAAACCACCGGCTCTGCGGCCTGGATCACCTGGGAAACCGACCGTGCCACCGGCACTGAATTGACATACTGGGAGGAAGGAACGGCAGCGCATACCACCATCAGCGACAATGTCAGCAATACCATTCATGAATCGGTAATCCAACCCCTGGACGGGCGAAAGGTTTATGCTTTTGTGATAAGGGCGAGGGACGCTTATGGCCACCAGCTCATTGCCGAATACGAGGGCGTCCTGTCTTTAAAGACGGGTACAAAGCTGACCCAGCGCGCCCCTGAAATTTCGCTTCCCAACGTTACGGGTGGGACACTGGAATTGAGCAGGTACCGCGGCAAGGTCGTCCTGCTGGTATTCTGGAACATGACCTGCCCGTCCTGCCAGCAAAAGATGCCGCTGCTGCAAAAGGCCTTTGACCGTATGGACGCCAGGAAAATCGGAATCATTACCGTGCACGGGCCCGGGCGTGAAGCGGCCATCAGAAGCTATTGTTCCAGCCAGGGGCTGACTTTGCCGGTTTTGCTGGACCTCCAGGGTGAGGCGGGCGCGCAATACAACGTTATGCTGCTTCCTGCTGCCTTTGTCCTTGATCAATCCGGCGTCATCCGCTCCACAATTCCTGAATTTCACACTCAAGATGAATTGGATAGGCTGCTGGCCCAGATGCTATCCAAGTAAATATAAGGAAATAGGGCTCAATATTGTTCAATAGCCACCGGGTTACCGGAGCCGGCAAATTGTGCAGCCCGCTGCTCTTCGCGGCGGCATCGTTGTATGTCGTTTGTTGCCCCTGCCTTAACGGCTGCGCGGCTGTCGGGCCTGCCACCGCTGTCCCGCAACCGGTACCGGTTTACACTTATGAAGTGGTAAATGCTTTTACCCACGACCGCCAGGCCTACACGCAGGGGCTGGCCACCGACAACGGGACCCTGTACGAGGGCACAGGGGGCCATGGAAGCTCCTGCCTGCGCAGGGTAGACCTGGAGTCCGGCAGGGTGTTGCAGGAGTACAGTCTGCCGGATATGTATTTCGGTGAGGGCGTTACCGTGTATAAGGACACGCTGGTGCAGTTGACCTGGAGGTCCAATACCGGCTTCGTTTATGATAAAAATAGCTTTGATCTGCTCAGGACGTTTGCCTATCCCGGCGAGGGTTGGGGTATCACTTATGACGGGAAAAGCCTTATCATGAGTGACGGCACCTCCAGGCTCCATTTCTTAGACCGTGAAAACTTCAATACAACCGGTTACATAGAGGCGCATGACGAAAACGGCCCGGTGGGTATGCTCAATGAACTGGAATATATTAATGGCAGGGTATTTGCCAACGTATGGGCCACCGACAACATTGCCATAATAGACCCCCGTGACGGCAGGGTCACGGGTTGGCTCGACCTGTCCGGCCTTATGGACAGGAGTCAGTACGATAATACCACGGAGGTACTCAACGGCATTACCTATGACGCCGGAAGTGACCGGATGTTTGTCACAGGCAAGCGGTGGCCGCTGCTATTTGAGATAATCATGGTATCTAAATAGTACCTGAACGCTCAGCGCCTGAGCCCGCCGCCTCCGGGCAATGACGGCCGGTTGGGGACGCTGCTATGTGTGAAGCGGGATTGATGTTCCGGCAACTGAAAATCCGGCGCTTTGGGCGGCTTGGGTATTTCCACCGAGCCGGGAGCCGGCAGATTGGATAAATCGGGCTTGACCGGCGGTTTTTGGCCGCCGCTGACGTCGATGTCTACATCGGCATTGGCGTTGACATAAAAGTACTGGTAGCCGGCCAGCCATCCGGTCTGCCATCCTGCCGGGTAGGTGGTATAGTAGGCGCTGCTGTAGCCGTCGTTATAGCCGACCTGCTCTCCCTCGTAAAGGCCGCTGCCGTCGCCGAACTGTGAAGAGAGCAGGCTGACAAGCTTTTCAACGGCCTGGTAGCCGTTGTTGTAGCCGGATTTGTCGCCTTCGGCCTTGCCCTCGTTATAGCCCTTCTGGTAGCCGGCCTTCTCGCCGGCGATCAAACCTTTGACCATGCCAACCTTCTCCCCGGTTTCCATGCCGGCGCTCCTGCCGGCCTGGTAAAATCCGAAGCCTGCGCCGGCGATGGCTACGATGATGAGCGCAATCGCGATAATTAGCCCGGTGGTGCTGATCTTCATAATAGGGCCTCCTTATATCAGTGGGTAAATTCATTCCGTAAAATGATGACGCCGGATGTAGAGACTATCTCTGTGGGGATGGCGCTGAAGGCGCCGCGGGCATCCAGGCCTGCGTGGGGCCGCCGGTGAAAGTGCTCTGCTGCGCGCCGGCCACAAAGGGGCCGCAATGCTGCCAGCAGTTGGTGCAGCCCTGCCACCAGCCGGATTGCCAGCCGCTGCGCCAGCCTTTGGCCCAGCCGTCATTGTAGCCGTTGGTATAGCCTATCTGCTGGCCCTGCTGTTGTCCCTGCTGCTGTCCCTGCGCCTGGCCCTTGGACATGCCCTCGGCATAGCCCCTGTCGTATCCGGCCGTGTCACCATCCTGCTTGCCCTGCGCATAGCCCGCTTGCTGGCCCTTGTTGTACCCATCCTGTGTGCCCCTGGCCGTGCCGTCCGAAGTGCCCCGGGCGTAGCCGGATTTATACCCCGTGTCCATGCCCATCTGGTAGCCTCCATAGCCCACCACTACCAGGGCAACTATAATCAATATAACGATAACCGCGACGGTCCCGCTGCCTAAATTCATAACATACCTCCTTGAGATTCGCCCTATTTTAAAGCAATTACTGAATTTTTTACAGTGCGCGTTGCACATCTCGGTCCTATATGTTACTATGTCTGGCAATTAAATACGGGCCGCTATTCGAGCCGGATGCCTAAACCGCCC
>JBFYUA010000047.1:0-2707 GCA_041300305.1 Dehalococcoidia bacterium
CGACGCTCTTCCGATCTCGCGCACCAGAGAAGAATTACTCAGGAGGCGGGAGTGTTTTATCACGGGCATACGGTCCGGCGGCGGCTTCCTGGTGCACTGCATGGGTGTGGATGCCCTGGCAGCCTGTACGCTGGCGGCCAACAAGATGGACCGGGCGCTGGGCAGCAACTACGTGGAACGTGTTGAGAACTACCGCAAGTTCCTGCAGAAGGGCGACGTGGGCATTACCGGGGCCATGACCGATGTAAAGGGGGACCGCAGCCTGCACGCCTCCCAGCAGGTCCAGCACAAGGATTTTTACCTTCGCGTCGTGGATCAGCAGCAGGACGGCATTATCGTGCGCGGCGCCAAGATACATATCAGCGCCACACCCTGCGCCAACGAGGCCATTGTGCTGCCCTGCCGCACGCACGGGGAGGACGACAGGGACTACGCGCTTTCATTTGCCGTCCCGCTGGGCGCCAAAGGTGTCAAGCTGCTGGCAGTTGAACCGCTGACCAGGACGTACGGGGAAGAGGCGGCATGGGATTACCCGCACGCCTGGGGCTTGCAGCCTACCGAGTGCCTGATTATTTTCGACGACGTCTTCGTCCCCTGGGAAAGGGTTTTTATGTGCCGGGAATGGCAGTTCTCGCGCGATATTACCTACGGCTTCGCCAGTTTCCACCGGCTTTTCGGCACCTGCAAGATGGTGGGCGAACTGGAAAAGCTCACCGGCGCCGTGAGGCTGATAACCGAATACAACGGCCTGGAAAAATACGAGCATGTCCGCAACAAGCTGGCCTGGATGGCGATGATCACCAATACCGTGGCCAACCTGGGAGAGATGTCCTGCCTCAAGGGGACGCTGGATGAAGCATCCGGCATGATGGTGCCGGACCTGATGCTGACCAACTCGGCCAAGTTCATATTTGCCGACAGCTTTCACCAGATGTGCCAGATAGCCCAGGATATCTGCGGCGGCATAGCCACCACCGTGCCCGGCTACCGCGATTGGAAGAACCCTGAAATACATGGCTACATCGAAAAATAC
The DNA here is from genome assembly GCA_041300305.1 of Dehalococcoidia bacterium. Taxonomy (GTDB): domain Bacteria; phylum Chloroflexota; class Dehalococcoidia; order GIF9; family UBA5629; genus CAIMUM01. The sequence goes on from JBFYUA010000047.1 coordinate 1,034, forward strand.
CTGGGGGCAAAGGCCGGCGTGCCGACCGCCGACCGCATCAAGGTCATCCGCATGATCAAGGACATGACCCACAACTACTACCAGATAGACCATATCCACGGCGAAGGCTCACGCGCGGCACAGCAGATATTCCTCTACCACAGCGCCGACTGGAACAGGTACAAGGCGGCCATTAAGCGCGACCTGCATATAGACGGCTGGCAGTCCGACCCGGTCTACGGCCAACTGGTTGACGCGGAAAAAGCTGTCGAACCCAGCATGCCGCCCATCGACAAATCTTACAGGCTGTTTTCCAACGTGGATTAAGGGCCTCAGGCCGGCTTTAAGGCGGGCACTTGGCGCATATCGACCTGAACAGGTGGGTGCTCAGATACCTGTCGCCGCGGTCCGGCAGTATCACCACGACGTTGCCCTTATCCATCTGACGCGCCACAGTCAATGCCGCGGCCACGGCGGCGCCGCTCGACATACCTACAAACAGGCCTTCCCTGGTCGCCAGCAGCCTGGTGGTTTCAAACGCCTCGTCATCTTCGACAATAACTTTCTCGTCGAAACCGCGGGGGTCATAGATCCCCGGGACGATTGACTCTATCATATTTTTCAGTCCCTGTATGGTATGGCCTTCGGTGGGCTCCACTGCCACTATGCGCACAGACGGCTTCTTTTCTTTTAAATATTTGCCCGTGCCGATCAGTGTGCCGGAAGTGCCCAACCCCGCTACAAAAACATCGATATCCCCGTTTGTTTGCCGGAATATCTCGGGTCCCGTGGTCTCATAATGGGCCAGCAGGTTATTGGGGTTATCGAACTGGTTGGGCATAAAATATTTACCGGGTTCCTGCTCAATAAACTGCCGGGCCCTCCGGATGGCCCCGTCGGTGGCCTCGTTGGCCGGTGTCAGCACCACCTCGGCGCCGAAAGCCTGCAGGCAGAGTTGCCTTTCCGTGCTGACGCATTCCGGCATGAATAGCTTGACCTTGTATCCCATGGCAGAACCGATCATGGCCAGCGCTATGCCGGTATTGCCGGATGTGGGTTCCACGATTATTTTTTCTTTGGTGAGCCGCCCTGATTCCTCGGCTTTAATTATCATGTAATAAGCGGGCCGGTCCTTAATCGAACCGCCCGGATTATTCCCCTCCAGCTTGGCATAGACCGTTACGAGCGGATTTATGCCGTTAAATCCCACCAATTCCACAATCGGCGTATTGCCGATAGCGTCAAATAACCTGTGTTTTGTCCTTTCCATATCTGTTACCACCCTTATTATAAATCCTGCAGGTACGAGTCCTTGTGGTTCATAAAATCTTTATATATCTGGTAGTATTCTGTTTCCAGGTAGTCAATCGGCCCGACCGGAACACTGTCGAAATTGTATATCGTTGCGCCGGGCAACGCCAGCAGGATAGGCGAATGGCTGGTTATGACGAATTGCGCGTGCCCGTCCGTCGACATCTCTTTTAATAGCCTGAGCAATTTGAGCTGGCTTTTAGGTGATAAAGCTGTCTCCGGCTCGTCGAGGAAATAAACACCTTTAATCTTGTACCTCGACGTAAAAAAGGAAATCAATGATTGTCCATGCGATTGCGTCAGCAGGGAACCTCCGCCGAAGTACTCGAGCATGCCCGGGTCGGCGCGGGCCCATTGATCTAAATAGCGCGCGAAATCATGGAA
>JBFYUA010000056.1:0-6990 GCA_041300305.1 Dehalococcoidia bacterium
ATCCACCGCGACCTGCCGGAAGTGAAGATACTGATCTTCGGCTGGCCAAATGACCACCAGGACCTCGGGACCATTATTTACCACGAGGCATCCGGGTACATAAGCAGGGACATAACCGTGGAAAACCTGGCGAGGACCATTAGCATGGTTGCCAGCGGCGAACTGGTCGTTTCACCCCAAATGGCAACCAGCGTGCTGAAAGCCTTCGATGGCCTGCAGAAAAGGGTCCACGTGCGCGTACCGTTGCTGACGCACCGTGAGCGCGAGATATTATCGCTGGTCGGCAGGGGCCAGCTGAACAAGGACATAGCTTCGACGCTCTGCATATCCGAGAATACGGTCAAGGTGCACATGCGCAACGTCATGAAGAAGGTCTGCCTCCACACCCGGGGCGAGGCGGCGGCGTGGCTGATGGCCCACTATTGACGGGGGCTCTCCGCACGGACCCCGGTTAAAAATACTACCCTCTGAGTATTGCCAACCCGGGCCATACGGTATAGATTGAGACCCGGAAATAAATTTTCTGCTATTCAGAGGAGGTAAACAAATATGCCACCAGCAAGAAGGGCACTGCAATCCGTTACCACCTACACACCGCACAAGGCATACCCCGGGTTCACGCTGTTCAGTCCCATGACCCAGGTCCCCGGCAGCACCTGGCTTATAGACATGCAGGGAAGGTTTGTCCACCGCTGGAAACTGCCCGGTTGGGTCAGGCTGCATGCCGACCTGCTCCCCAACGGCAACATACTCTGCGCGCTGGAAGATATCGGGGCGCCGCCTTCGTCGATACCCACCGTGGCCAAACGCCTCGTTGAAATGGACTGGGACGGCAAGGTGGTCTGGCAATATGATGATGAACTCATGGATGCCCACGACCGCAAACGCAGCAGGAACGGCAACACACTTATTATGAAATACGTCCCGATCCCGGAAGAAATAGCCGCCAAAGTCCAGGGCGGGGTGCCTCCTCAAAAAATCCTGGGCATGGACCTGCCACTTCATGGCAACGTTATCCAGGAGATCACACCCCAGGGTAAAGTTGCCTGGGAATGGATAGGCTACAAGCACTTCGACCCCGTCCTTGATTGTTTCGAGCCGTTACAGATACGGCTGGCCTGGGTGGGACTCAACTCACTTGAGGAATTGCCCAACGGTGACATTATGATTTGCTCCTTCGGCTGCGACAACCTCTTTATTATCGACAGGAGTTCAGGGGATATCAAATGGCGCTGGGGCAAGGGCTTCATCTCCATGCCGCACAACCCGACTATGCTCGATAATGGCAATATACTGGTACTAAACAACAACAGGTACAATGTCGATTACTTCCCGCCCGAAGGCAGCCGCGTCCTCGAAGTCAACCCCAAGACCAATGAAGTTGAGTGGGAATACAGGCCGGAGAACCCGGTAGATTTCTTCACCGCCTATATCGGCGGCGCCGAACGACAGCCCAACGGCAACACCCTTATCTGCGAGGGCGGTATGGGGCGCTTCCTCGAAGTTAACACCGCAGGTGAAATCGTCTGGGAATACATCGTGCCCTTCTATAACCACAGGGATACGCTTTCCCCGTATGGCCTGAGCAACTGCACATTCCGCTGCCACCGCTATGACCCCGACTACCCGGGGCTGCAGGGCAAGAAATTTGACACCGATAAAATGGATATGTGGAACAGGCTCTACGGGCCGGAGGCGTTCAACCCCAATATGAGGCCGGTCTCCGGTTCAACGGCAGAAGCCCTGGTGAAAAACAGGGTTGCCGGTCAAATAGCCGGCGGCCAGCCGGACACTGCCCCGGCAGCGCGGCCGGCAGCCGGCAACGCCGATAAAAAGAAGAAAATGGAATCAAGGATGAAGCGGCTGGGTTATTGAAGGCCGTTCACTCCATCAGTTGTAGCGCTTTATGAAAAACGTTGTATTGATAACGCTGGACGCGACACGCAAGGATGTGTTCGGGATATATGGGAACACCAGGGGGCTTACGCCGTTCATCGATGCGCTGAAGGACCGTTCGGTGATATTTTCGGCCTGCCAGAGCGCCGGACCGTACACACAGGCGTCGTTCCCGGCCATCCTCTGCTCCGGTTACTACCTGGATTACGGAAAACCCCAGGGCCTGGCGCCGCAGCGCACCCTGGTTTCAGAGGCGCTGCAGGAGGCAGGCGTACATACCGCCGGCTTTCATTCCAACCCCTATTGCAGTTCAATGCTCGGCTGGGACCGGGGGTGGAATACCTTCTATGACTCGCTTGACGATGACCTCGAGGATGAACGCCTTCCATACGTACGCGGGGACGCGATCAATACAAAGGTAACCGGCTGGCTGTCGTCGCATGCAAGGACAAAAGACTACGCCCCGTTCTTCCTCTGGGTCCACTACATGGACGTCCATGAGCCTTATATGCCGGAAAGAAAGTACGTTGACCTGGTCGATCCTTCGATAAACAGCAACCAGGACGAAATGTATGTCCTCTTCGAAGACACGCTGCTGAAAAGGGATGTATCCGAGCCGGCCAGGGTCTCCCTGTTGAAGAGGTTATACGACGTCCACGTGCGGGAGGTGGATATTTACGTGGAATCGCTCTTTAAATCGATGGATGGCCTCGGCCTGCTCAAGGATACCGCCTTCATCATCACCAGCGACCACGGCGATGAATTCAACGAGCACGGCGGCCTGTCCCACGATGACAAGCTATATTCGGAACTGATCGATGTCCCGCTGGTGATCTGCGGGGCGGGCGAAAGCGGCCTGTGCGCAGACGTGGTCAGCAGTGTGGACATCCCGCCCACCATCCTGCGCCTTTTAGGCGCCAAACCTCATCCGGCTTTCCAAGGCCGTCCACTGTTGCCTCTAACGAAACGCGCCGGGGGCGCCTTCGGTGAGGCCATCAACCAGAAAAGCGTGAAGGGCGGAGACATGGGCAAGGACTCGTATTTCTACCGCTCAGGCGACCTGAAGCTCATTTACCACGCGGAAACGGGACAGGCTGAGTTATATGACCTGAAGGCCGATCCGAAAGAGCTGCACAATATAGCCGGGAACAGTACCGACACCGGAAAACTGCAGGCAGAATTGAAGCCGAGGGTAAGAAGGTGGGCAAAGTAATGGCAACCGGGGGACAGGCCATGAATGACGGACTTCCCGCGAAGGTAGCGGTGATTGGTTTTGACTGTGCTATGCCGCACCTGGTAGAGAAACACATCGCCGAGGGCCACCTGCCCAACTTCAAGAAGCTGATTGAAGCCGGGGTCCTGGCGGCGAACTGCCTGCCGGTCTATCCTACCATCACGCCACCCAACTGGGCCAGCATAGCTACGGGCGCCTGGCCCGGAACACACGGCGTTACCGATTTCTGGGTGCCGACAGAGGGCGCGGTCCCGGACAATTCAGGTGTGGTCGAGGCTTTCAGCAGCCGGCGCTGGCAGGCCCAGCCTGTTTGGGACGCCCTGGACAGGGCCGGTAAGACATGCATTGTTGTTAATTACCCCGGCGCCTGGCCAGGCAATATGAAAAACGGCATCATGGTGGGCGGCGCGGGACTGACCATCGGCGAGTTCCGCGACGGCTTGCCGGGCCTGGCGTCCAGGCACCTGCTGTGCAACGCGCAGCTTGTAGCCACCGGGGTGTACCCCAAAGCGGTCAAAGGGAAATTCGAGCCGGCACGGGATTGGCAGGGACTGGAAGATGACGGCTTCGACCCGCTGGAGATGACCCTTGAACTCGATCTCCCGGAACCCCTGGAAAAGACTGCCCCCACCACCTGGCACATACTCGTGCAGGACAGCGGAGGGGACGGCTATGACAGGGTCACGCTCGCGCCCTCGAAGGGTCTATCCGAGGCCTTTTTTACCATCGGGGCCGGGGAGTGGAGCAAGAAATGCTATGCCACAATCAGGATGGCAGACGGGAGCAGCCGCGAGGTCTTCTTCCGCTGCAAGCTCTTGGAACTGTCGGAGGACGCGCAGGATTTCCGCCTCTATATCTCAGCGCTTTGCCAGGTGAGCGGCTGGGCCAGCCCGCAGGATATTTGCGCGGAAATTGAGAGCAGCGAGGGGATTTTTGGCCACGAGGGCGGACTGATCGGCTACAGCGAGGGCTGGTTTGACCTCGACACTTACGTGGAGATCAATGAACTGCACGATGCCTGGTTGGGTGATGTGGTCACCACTCTTATTCAAAAGCACCGGTGGGACCTGCTTTACCTTCATTCCCATCCTATTGACTGGGCCTATCATGTTCTCATGGATAACTTGGACGAACACACCGCTGAAAGCAAAGGGGATTACAGGAAAGCCTGGGAAGTACACCTTAAAATATACCAGACCCAGGACCGGCTGCTGGGACGTATCGTAGAGGCTGCCGGCGAAGACACGCTGTTCGTCCTTGTTTCAGACCATGGCGCCGGCACAGGCGGCCCCACATTTAACCCTTATTACCCGCTGGTAGCAGCAGGCCTGACTGTGCCGGAGGGTGAGGTCACCGGCACAGCGCTGCGCGGCAAGATTGTTCCTGATATCACTAAATCCAGGGTCCTAGCACAGCGGATGTGCCATATTTACATTAATCTGAAGGGACGGGACCCCGGGGGAATAGTGGAGCCGTCCGACTATGAGAGAGTGCAGAGACAGGTGATAGATGCCCTGTACCGCTGGACGGACCCTGACACGGGCAACAGGCCGGTGTCCCTGGCACTCGCGAGGTCTGACGCCCGCATACTTGGATTGCACGGGGAGCGGGTTGGAGACGTCATCTACGCCCTTTATACCGATGCGGGCAACCAGCATGGCCAGCAGCTATCGGCTTCGGAATCGACCGTGGGCAAGTTGAAATCGTTGCTGGTGCTGTCAGGGCCCGGCGCCAGGCGGGGCTACCGGATGGAGCGGACCTGCTGGCTTACCGATGTTGTACCCACGATATGTTACCTGTGCCGCTGGCCGGTCCCGGCCGAGGCAGAAGGTTCGGTCATCTACCAGGCACTGGCCAACCCCAATAACTGGTCCCCGGCAGAGCAGTCCACGTGGCCAGCCGGGGAAGGAGCTGTTACAGAAATGGAAGAAAAAGATAAGCTGTCCGGCGACAAGCCTGACGGGAAAGATGTGGAAAAGAACCGGCAGCCCGGCGGAGAAGATACCCGGGAGAGCGAAAAAAAGAAGAAGATGAACGAGCGGCTCAAAAAACTGGGGTACGACCTGCCTTTTTAGAAGTTGTAATAATCATCCCCATCCGTCAACCCGGGGGTTTGGCACGCCCCTTTCATATGGTGAAGATATCGCAATACAAGCATAAATGGTAAAATATCCCTGCCGTTCTGAGGCAAGGAAATATGGCGCTGTTTTTGCATAGCAATTTATCACATTAATCGAGGAGGCGGCTATGGCGATTTATCTATTACTCTCAACTTTAAGCGGTGACGGCAGAAGGGCCATCGAAGAATACCCTGAGAAACTCAAAGAGCTGAATAAGGAAGTCGAGTATATGGGCGTTAAAATTGTCGCCCAGTACGCCCTGCTGGGACAGTACGATTTCGTGACTATTGTCGAAGCCCCCAGCAACGAGAAGGCGGCCGAACTGGCGATCCACATGTCGGCCGGGGGACTGCAGAGCCTCACGCTGGCGGCCATACCGCTGGATAAGCTCATCGAGCAGCTGAAAAAGAAGCCCCCTGTTTTTTAGCAGCAGCCTGTATTTGAATTCGGCGGCGGATACTTACTATAATTAACCTTCGCTGCCGGCCTATTGACGGATAATTCAACTGACTATGAAAAAAACACGCAGGTTATTGTCGGGTAACGAAGCCATAGCGCTGGGCGCCTACCACGCGGGCATCCGGGTGGCCGCTGCCTACCCCGGGACGCCCAGCACCGAGATACTGGAACACCTGGCCAGGTTCAAGGACATCTACGCCGAATGGTCGACCAACGAAAAGGTGGCCATGGAGGTCGGGCTGGGCGCCTCCTACGCCGGCGTAAGGACGCTGGTATCCATGAAACACGTGGGTCTGAATGTTGCAGCCGACCCCTTCCTGGCGGCCGCCACCACGGGTGTGCATGGCGGACTGGTGGTGATATCAGCGGATGACCCGGGGATACACAGTTCACAGGGCGAGCAGGACAACCGCCACTTCGCCAAGCTGGCCCGGGTGCCCATGGTGGAACCCTCGGACAGCCAGGAAGCTTATGATTTTATCTACGATTCGTTTCAACTTAGCGAGCGCTTCGATACACCCGTCCTGTTCCGAATCACCACGCGCGTGGCCCATTCCAATTCAGTGGTTGAACTGGACGAGGGGCGCCTCCGCCCGGACCGCGAGAAAAGGTTCCGCCACAATGTTGAGAAATACGTCATGCTGCCGGGACATGCCAGGATACGCGTTCCGCATATGCACCAGCGCATGGCCGACCTGGCAGAATACGCTGAAACAACCCGCCTGAACCAGGTCATCGACGGCGATACGGCCCTCGGAATTGTTACCAGCGGCGTCAGCTACCAGTATGCCAGGGAGGTCTTCCCGGAAGCCGCTATCCTGAAGCTGGGACTGACGTACCCGCTGCCGGCCGGGATGCTGCGGCAGTTCGCCGGCCGCGTAAAAAGGCTGTTTGTAATCGAAGAGCTTGATCCTTTCCTGGAAGAGAATATCAGGGTACTGGGCATCCAGGTGGAAGGAAAGCAACATGTCCCCCGCTGGGGTGAACTTAACAAGGCGTCCGTGCACCATTCTTCACGCAAAGCGGGAATAGTCACTGCTATCTACTCTATCGAGGAGGCGAAACCGGTGGAAGGCCTGCCGGGCCGGCCCCCTCTGCTCTGCCCCGGGTGCCCCCACTCCGGCGCCTTCTTTGTACTCAGCACCATCGGCCAGCGCTCTAAAATATTGGATGCGAAAGGTGTGTCGGAGGGAGAGTCCAAACTGATTATAACGGGTGATATAGGGTGCTATACGCTGGCGACCTACCCGCCCCTGCGCGCCATGGACACCACTGCCTGCA
>JBFYUA010000062.1:0-10814 GCA_041300305.1 Dehalococcoidia bacterium
TATGGATAAAGCCATAGTGCTGTCACCCTCCACCAGGATCACTTTGAAGGTTTTCTCCAACCACGAGGCTATCGTCTGTATGGACGGGCAGGTAGAGGAGACCCTGCCCAACGGTGCTGAAATAGAGGTATCATTAACGGAAAAAACGACTAAATTTCTGCGTTTGAGGGATAAAAATAGCTTCTACAGGACACTCACAGCGAAACTTAACAGGAAATCATTATGAAAGTTGAAAAAGCAACCATCAACGATGTCAAGCAGATGCACGCGCTCGTCAATAAATTTGCCGGCAAGGGTGAGATGCTGCCCCGCGCGCTCAGCGAGATCTACGAAAATCTCCGCGATTACTTCGTCATCCGCGGCAGGGACGGCAAGGTTGCCGCCTGCGGCGCCCTGCACATCTCCTGGGCTGACCTGGCCGAGGTGAAGGCCCTGGCCGTTGTCAAAGACAGGCAAAAAAAGGGCATGGGGGCGGCATTGGTTAAAGCCTGCGTGGTCGAAGCGCAGGCGCTGGGTATCCCGCGGATGTTCTGCCTCACGTATAAACCCGGCTTCTTTAAGCGGCAGGGCTTCAAAGAGGTGGAGAAGACGGAACTGCCCCGCAAAATATGGGCGGAATGCTACAGTTGTCCCAAATTCCCTGACTGCGACGAAGTAGCGCTGGTCTTTGATGTGCCACTGCCATGAGTAATGACGAAAAATTGCTGTCACGCGAAGAGGTATTCATCGGCCGCGCCGTCAGCCTGCGCATCGATACCATCGAAAAAAAATCCGGCGATGTTACCACCCGTGAAATAGTGGAGCACGCCGACTGCATCGCGGTGATAGCGGTTGATGACCAAGACAGGATCGTGATGGTCAGACAGTTCCGCAGGCCGGTCAACAAAACCCTGCTGGAGATACCCGCCGGCGGAATAGAGGAAGGGGAGGAACCGGAGGAATGCGTCAGGCGTGAATTGCAGGAAGAGATCGGCTATGTTCCGGGTAAGCTGCAAAGCCTGGGCGGGTTTTATGCCGCGCCCGGTTATTGCACGGAGTACCTGCACCTCTTCCTGGCCACCCGGCTGACCGAAAGCAGGTTGACTGCTGAAGACACCGACGAGATAGAAATTGTGCGGGTACCGGTGGCTGAAGTCAGGGCCATGATAGATTCCGGCCGGATCTGCGATGCCAAAAGTATCGCCGGCCTGCTGAGATACCTGGGCAGCCGCCGGGAATAGTCACTTCATTTGATAGGCGGCGCGGCCCTGCTCGTAGAGGTCATTTCCATAAATATCGTTGACAACCACCGCCGGCAGGTCGTGTACTTCAAGTTCGAAAACGGCTTCCGCGCCCAGGCCGGGGTAGGCTACGACCTCAGCCCTGCTGATGCAGCGTGAGACCAGCGCCCCCGTCCCACCCACCACCGCGAAATAAACGGATTTGCACCCCAGCATCTTTTCCTTTAACCGCGGTGACCTTCCGCCCTTGCCGATAGTACATCTAAGCCCCTTTTTCAACAGGGTTTCGGTATATCCGTCCATCCTGCTGCTGGTGGTAGGACCGGCCGACCCAATTGCCCGGCCGGGCCTGGACGGCGTCGGTCCCATGTAGTAAAGTGTCTGCCCATCCAGGCGGAAGGGAAGCTCTTCACCCCGTTTGAGGGCCTCGACAATTCTTTTCAGCGAGGCGTCCCTGGCGCTGATTATTTTGCCGCTTAACAGCACCATGTCACCCGACCTCACACCCCGGGCTGCTGCTGCGCTGAGCGGAAGCCTGATAGACTTGATTTTACCCGTATCAGATGAGGGCTTCATTGTGCCTCGAGCACCAGCATTGTATATTTACGGCAACGGGCAGGCTGGCTATATGGCAGGGGAACGTTTCAACATGCACTGCCAGGGCTGTCATGCGTCCGCCATAGCCCATCGGCCCGATGCCAAGCTTGTTTACTTCGGTTAGTATCTTCCTCTCCAGGCCTGCCGTCTCGGGGTCCCTGTTGGGCATACCGGTTCTGCGCAGCAGCGACTTCTTGGCCAGCAGCATGGTTTTTTCAGCGGTCCCGCCTATGCCGACCCCGATAATCAGCGGGGGACAGGCGTTAGCGCCGCATTCACTGATAATGCTTACCACATAGTCAATGATCCCCCGGTACCCGGCTGATGGAGGCAGTACCGTCAGCCTGGAGCAGTTCTCAGCGCCCCCACCCTTGGCCAGGGCGGATATCTTCAGCCGGTCACCGCCGACCATCTCCAGGTGGATCACCGCGGGGGTGTTATCGCAGGTATTCTTACGTTTAGAAAACGGCTGACTTACGATGGATTGGCGCAGGTACCCGTTACGGTAGCCGGTGCGCACCCCCTCATTTACACATTCGTCCAGGCCGCCCCCCACGATGCGGGCGTCCTGCCCGAGTTCGAGGAAGACCACGGCGGTCCCTGTATCCTGACAGATAGGGACATTGTCCTCCCCGGCCGCTTTAACATTGGATAAAATCGTGTCCAGAGCATACAGGCCAAGGCGTGACTCCTCTGATTTGCGGGCGCGCCGCAGTGACGAGGTGACGTCTGCCGGCAGGTAAATACAAGCCTTCTCAAAAAGGGAGGCAACGGTCCCGGTTATGGTGCCGCACTCAATGCTGCGCATCGTAGTATCGCCCGAGTCAGGTTATAAATAAATGAGGCTATTTACCTAATTTCGCAATGATTGCGTCTGCCACCTGTGAAGTGCCCGCGCTGGGTTCATCGCGGTCCTTGCGCAGGTCGTAGGTCACGTCCCTGCCTTCAGCAATTACATCAGCGATGGCCTTTTCCATTTTATCGGCGGCTTTCGCCTCATTTAAGTACCTCAGCATCAACACCGCCGAAAGCATCTGGGCCAGCGGGCTGACCTTGTTCAGGCCGGTGTATTTAGGCGCGCTGCCATGAGTCGGCTCAAAAACCGCTATGCCCTCCCCGATATTGGCGCCCGGGGCCAACCCCAGGCCACCCACCAGCCCGGCGCACAGGTCGGAGATGATATCGCCGTACAGGTTAGGCAGCACCAGTACGTCGTACATCTGTGGGCTCTTTACCAGGCGCATGCACAGGGCGTCTACCAGTACTTCCTCATATTCAATCTCGGGGTAGTCCCTGGCCACTTCCCTGGCCGTGGACAGGAACAGCCCGTCCGTGAATTTCATAATATTGGCCTTGGAGACGGCCGATACTTTTTTACGCTTGTATTTACGCGCATAGTCAAAAGCCCACCTGACGATGCGCCGTGACCCGAATTCCGAAATGGCCTTAATGCTGTACCCCGAATCCTTATGTACCTTGCCCTTGAAATGCCGGGAGATGAAGTCGTGAAGCTGCCGGGCTTCAGCCGTACCGCTGGCGAACTCTATCCCGATATAAAGGTCCTCGGTGTTTTCCCTGACCACCACTATATCGACGTTTTCGTAGGGCGTGGTGACCACGCCCTTAAAGCTCTTGCAGGGACGCAGGCAGGCGTAGAGGTCGAGCTCTTTGCGCAGGGCCACATTCACACTGCGGAAACCCGTGCCTATGGGCGTGGTAACCGGGCCCTTCAGCGCTATCTTGTTTTTCCTGATCGATTCTATGGTGCTTTCAGGCAGGGGCGTGCCGAATTTCTCGATGGCCGATTCGCCCACGGTAAAAGTGTCCCATTCAAATTTGACGCCCGTCGCCTCCAGCACGCGGACAGTGGCAGCCGTTATCTCCGGCCCTATGCCGTCACCCGGCAACAAAGTAACTCGATAAGTCATTCTAAAACCTCACTGGCAGAAATCGGCATTTACAGTTGGAAATCACCATGCTTGTTGATATAAGGGATTAAACCGCCCTCATTAAGTATGCTCAGCATGGCCGGCGGTATCCTGGTGAAATGGTAGGTCTCGTTCCTGGAAAGGTTGCGGATTATGCCCTCCTCCAGGTTTATCTCAAGTGTGTCCCCCGGCGATATTTTATCCGTATCGCAGATTAAGGCCGGCAGGCCCTGGTTGATGGCGTTACGGAAGAAGATGCGTGCGAATGACTTGGCCAGTATGGCGCTCACACCGGCCATTTTTATCACCAGGGGGGCGTGCTCGCGGCTGGAACCGAGGCCGAAATTGGAGCCGCCCACGATGAAATCACCGGGTTGGACCTTCTTGATAAAATCGGGGTCGGCGTCCTCCATGGCGTGCCTGGCCAGTTCCGGCAGGTTACTGCGCAGGTGAGCGTATTTTCCCGCGATGATGAGGTCGGTGGAGATATCGTCGCCGAATTTAAAAGCGGCGCCTTTCAGTACCGGCGCCGACATCAGCAAACCTCCCGCGGGTCGGTGATCCTGCCCGTGATGGCCGATGCCGTGGCAGTGGCCGTGCTGGCAAGGTAAATGGATGCCTCGGGGTTGCCCATGCGCCCTTTGAAATTGCGGTTGGCAGTAGATATGCAGGCCTCGCCGTCGGCCAGTACCCCCTGGTGCAGTCCCAGGCAGGCCGCGCAGCCCGGCGGGAGGATGATGCCGCCCGCCTCAATAATAGTGCTGATATATCCCGCGCTGATGGCCTGCGTAAATATTTTCTTCGAAGCCGGGCACACCAGCAGCCTGACGCCTTTGGCCGCCTTTTTCCCTTTGAGCATCGCGGCAACCTCCTGAAGGTCCTCCAGCCTGCCGTTGGTGCAGGTCCCTATGAAGGCCTGGTTGACCCTGGTATCCCCGAGGGTGGAAGCCGGGGCGACATTATCCACCACATGGGGCCTGGCTACCAGCGCCACCAGGCTGCCCGCGTCTATTACCATGGTCCGCTCGTAGACCGCATCAGGATCAGGCGCTATGGGCCTGTAGCCGGCCTCCCGGCCCTGTTCGCGCAGGTAATCCCTGGTTACCCCGTCAGAGGGGAAGATGCCCACCTTGGCGCCGGCCTCGATGGCCATGTTGGCGATGGTCAGTCTCCGGTACATCGGCATTTCATCGATAGCCGGCCCGCCGAATTCCAGCGCCTTATAAGTCGCGCCATCGGCGCCGATGTTTCCGATCAAATATAAAATCAGGTCCTTGGCGCTTACACCGGCCGGGAATTGGCCTGTCACCTCGATTTTGAAACTCTCCGGCACCCTAAACCAGGTTTTGCCCAGCGACATGGCCACGGCGATGTCGCTGGAGCCCATACCGGTAGCAAATGCGCCGAGCGCGCCCGCCGTCACGGTATGCGAGTCGGCCCCTACTATCACATCACCCGGGTTGGCCATTTGTTCCGCCACAATCTGGTGGCAGACGCCGCTGCCGGCCTCAAACAGCAGGCATCCCGAGTCGGCCGCGAACTGCCGCATAAAGGCCTGGTCGTTGGACAGTTGCCGGTTGGGGCTGGGACTGGCATGGTCGATGAAGAGCGCGGTGCGCCCGGGCGAGGCAAGAGACTGCCGTTTGCCGGACTTGAATTGCCGGATGGTAAGCGGGCCGGTGGTGTCCTGTACAAAGGCCAGGTCGACCGGCGCTATGACGATATCACCGGCTACGGCGTCCACGCCCGATTTCCCGCCCAGTATTTTTTCGCTGATAGTTTTTCCCATAATTACTGCTCTGAAAACGATAGTCCCGTTACCGGCGACAGAGTGAATATTTTAGCATATTGACAGGACATATGACTAAATCCGCAGGACGCCCGTCATGTGCAAATGATAGAATTGGAGCGTTGGTTTAAGGGGAAGGTTTTTGCAGATGGCGCATGAAAAGGATATTGCAGGAAATAATTTAGGTGTTACGCGTATCGGTGAGAGCATCTTTACCTGGGGAGCGCGCACCTATGTAATGGGCATCATCAACCTGTCCCCGGATTCCTTTTCGGGGGACGGCTGCAGGACCGTTGATCAGGCCCTGCGCCAGGCCCGGCGCTTTGCCGCTGAAGGCGCGGACATTATCGATGTGGGCGGCGAATCTACCCGGCCAGATGCCGGTCCTGTAGCAGCGGATGAAGAGATTAAACGGGTGGCGCCATTTATCAGGGAGCTGGTCAAAACGATCAACATCCCGGTCAGTATCGATACTTCCAAGTACGAGGTGGCCGTGCAGGCCCTCGATGCGGGCGCCGCCATGGTGAACGATATCTCGGGGTTGAATATGCAGCCGTCCCTGATCAGGCTGGTTGCGGAGAGGCAGGCGCCCCTGGTGCTGACCAGCAACGAACGTGGCCGGTCCTGCCCGGATATCATGCCGGCGGTCATCAACAGTTTGCAGAGGTTAATCAGCATGGCCCTTGACGCCGGTATCGGCCGGCACAACCTGGTAATCGACCCCGGCATCGGGTTCGGCAAGACAGGCGCGCAGAACCTCGAGATAATGCGTAAACTCGCCGGGCTGAAAACGCTCAACCGGCCCATCCTGATCGGGACCTCCCGCAAATCATTCATCAGGAACGTGTTAGGAACGGACAGTGAAGCGCTGCTGCAGGGGACCGCGGCCACGCTTGCCATAGGCATCCGCAACGGGGCTGACATAGTACGGGTGCATGACGTCGGCAAGATGTCCCTTGTCTGCCGCATGAGCGATGCCATTATCCGGGGCGGGGACGGGCGGTGACCCGGGCCTACATCGGGCTGGGGACGAACCTGGGCGACAGGCTGGCCAACATAAACAGGGCGGTAGCCCTGTTGGCCCGAAATATTAAGATCATCGAGGCGTCGGCGTTATATGAGACCGAGCCTGAGGACTATAAAAACCAGCCCGACTTCTTCAACTGTGTCCTCCTGGCGGATGTTGACGCCGATGCCCCGGCTTTATTGGCCATCCTCAAAGACATGGAAAAGCAGGTGGGCCGTACCGAATCACTTCGGGGAGGGCCCCGCCTGATAGATGCCGACCTGCTCTTCTATGGCCGGGAGGTAATCGGTCAGCCCGGGCTGGTTGTGCCCCACCCGCGCATCCCGCAGCGCCTCTTCGTGCTGGCGCCCCTGGCCGAGATCGCCGCAGATTTTGTCCACCCGGCTTTACATAAAACAGTATCAACGTTATTGAGCGGGGCGGATTCTCAGAGCAGGGTTGTCAAAGTAAGTGGGATTGGCTTTAATTTAAGCGAGGGACAATATGTATCTTATCGCTGTTGAGAGCA
The DNA here is from genome assembly GCA_041300305.1 of Dehalococcoidia bacterium. Taxonomy (GTDB): domain Bacteria; phylum Chloroflexota; class Dehalococcoidia; order GIF9; family UBA5629; genus CAIMUM01. The sequence goes on from JBFYUA010000062.1 coordinate 7,070, forward strand.
GTTTCAGCGCCGCTCATTTTCTCAGGGGGTACAGGGGAAAATGTGAAAAGCTGCACGGGCACCGCTTCAAAGTGGTGGCGAGGCTGCGCTTTTCCGGGCTGAACGAGATCGGACTGGCCTACGATTTCACGGAATTAAAAAAGCAACTGGCGGAGGTCATCGGAAAATATGATCATTGCTGCCTTAACGAGGTAAAGCCTTTTGACGAGGTCAACCCTTCGTCTGAAAATATCGCCGCCACGGTTTACCGGCAGTTATCGGCCGCAGTGCCGGACGACGGCGCTGTAGACAGCGTTGAAGTCTGGGAATCGCCGGACTCCTGCGCGGTTTACAGGCCGGGTTAGCAGTATTCAGCAGCCGATACCGGGCGGCAGCAGGTTGGGAATGCTGTCCTTAATGGGATACGAGTAGTTGCATTTCTTGCAGAACAGGGAACCGGTAATTATCTCGCCGTCCGTCTTTTCCGCCACCGTCAGGTCCAGCGACTCTTTGCAGACCGGGCAGACAATTATCTCCATGATCGATTCTTTCATAACTCAATCCTCACTATGAATACTGACCGGCCGCGGCCGGCTAACGGAAAATGCTCTGCCAGACCGACATATTAACATTCTGGACAACCGTCCTTTCCTTGAGGACCTGGGTAGGCACCTCCCGGTATTTGTTTACATCCCGGGTCTTGGTCACCGGCCTGTACCTGGTTACGTCTTCAGGGTAATTTACGCGCACCGTGGCCCATGATTGCCCGCCTCCCCAGTTGTCCCACCCGCCGTACCAGGACGACCAGGGGGACCAGGGCGAATAATACGGGTTGTCATTGTCACTGATAACAATATAGCGCGGAGCATAATAGCCTCCGCCGTAATTATTGACCTCTATAGTCACGGTCGAGTCCGCCCTGGCGACTTTGAAACTCTGGGTCCAGCCACCGTACCCAACCGGCTGGTTTATAACAGTGTCCGTGCGGCTCTCGGTCGTAATATAAGCCTCCATATCGGTATAGGTTTCCGTAGCTGTATAAGGCTCAGTTTTCATAACAGTTTCCCAGTACTTCTCCGTCACCGGTACCGCCAACGTCAGGAAAGGGATTGAGAATACGATCGCAATTATCACCAGGGGGATGACTGCTGCCAGTATTATTCTGTTGTACTTGAGAAAAAATGCTTTTATCCTGCTCATTCTGGTCCCTCACTTTACATATTGCATATTATAAATAACGCCATTTATCTATTCAATTATAGCCGAAGCATGGGCCTGGAAGGGGTGTGTCCTGACATAATGTGAATACAGGAAGGGATAGCTGGATTGCACATGCTGCATATAGTCCAGCCACTCTACGACAAGGAACTGGTAGGCCCGCCTGATATCGACCTTGAGGTGTTCGATGTCCCTTTGCGGCAGATCGGATAGCGAAGGGCGTGACTCCAGTTCCTCGGTAAGATGAAACGATGCCAACAGCAGGTCGGTGAACCTTTCATGTTCCAGCAGGTTGGGGTTTTCAATCAGCGTCAGCATAAACTGGCGTCTGCTTACCAGGTACGATTTGAGCGCGTCGAGGTCGATATGGCTGAAATCCACGTTACTATCATTTTCAGCATATTTGCGGGCCCTGGCATAATCCTGTTTTTTCCATGCGGGGGTGATATTGAGGTGGGCGATGATCCTTTCCCTGTCGGTGGTTGAATTCAGCAGCATCACTGAAAGGCCGTGGCCGATCTCCGAAAAGAAAGTCCCCACCACCATATTCAACTTGCTGATCTTCTCATCTATCTCGCGCCTGGCCATGATGCGTTCGACAACTATGCCTACCAGCAGGACTTCGAGCGGGAGAAAGGCCAGGTCGCCAACCATGAATATAAAGATGTGGTGCGCGTCGTGAAAAATTGTATAGTGAAGGAGGTAAATAGCAGCAGAGAGGACAACCAGCAATGCTGCAATAATAATCAACCCGCGGTGCTTTTGCATGTCCTTACTCCCTGAAAGCCGCTATTCGGACCAGTAGCTTTCCTTGTTTTTAAACAGCGCTGAGATGGCCTTGAATTCGGGGGTACCCGCCCTTTGCAGCAGTTGGAAAACGGCGATCTCCGTGGAGGTAATTACCGCGCCCGCTTCGTTCATGTAGCGCAGGGCATGTTTCCAGTCACTTTTATAGCGCGAACACACGGCGTCGCTGAGGACGTGCACGTAATAGCCGTTGGCGATGAGGTCCAGCACCGATTGCAGCACACATACATGTGATTCGATGCCGGCCACTATAATATATTTCTTGGCGAGTTTAGAGAAAGAAGACTGGAACCCGGGGTCGCGGTAACAGCTAAAAGTCAGCTTGTCCATCGGCCGGTAGTCATCTTTCAGGCTGGTTTTCAGCCGCTCGACGGTCGGGCCCAACCCTTTGCTGTACTGTTCGGTCACCAGTACCGGCACCTTGAGCGAATTGCATGAGGATATCATCAGGCCGGCGTTCCTCTCGCAATTGGCATAGACGTCCTTTTTCATGGCTACGGCCAGGTTGCTCTGAAAATCTATCAGCAGAAACAGGGCCTTCTGCGGGTCGACATTAAATTTTTCCATCATCTGCGGGGCCTCCTGAATTCGATTGTACTTAGTGATATTACAAAGGAACTGTGCGCCGTGTCAAAGACCGCGATTTGCCAGTCTCCGGCGGTTTAAGATATTATTCACCTGAAGTTAGTATCAGGGTAGGTGTTACAATCTGGCTTCAGAGGAGTGGATTTTATGAGTATTGAACACGTGCAGGGTAAGAATGCCGGCAAACTGATGCTGTATGCCTTGAGCACCTGCGGGCATTGCCGGAATACCAAGAAGCTGCTTACCGACCTGGGTATTGAATACGACTACCTGTATGTCGACCTGCTGCAGGGACAGGAAAAAGAGCAGGCTATTGCCCTGGTAGAGAAGTGGAACCCGGATCTCTCCTTCCCGACGCTGGTGATCGATGACAGCAAATGCATTGTCGGCTTCAAAGAGGACGATATTAAAGGGGCCTTGAAACTGTGAGCGGTATGGATTCTGTAAGCCCCCGGGAAATAGACCGGGTTTACGAAAAATATAAAAAGGATGCCGTGGCCGGGGGATACAATCTCAACCCGGACGCCGAATTCACCAAAGGCCTGATCAGCGGGCTTTTAGTCAACCAGTCACGCTACGGGTATCCGTCCTGCCCCTGCCGGTTGGCCATGGGGGATAAGCGGGACGACCTGGATATAATCTGCCCCTGTGACTACCGGGACGGGGATGTTGCTAAATATGGGGCCTGTTATTGTGCGCTTTACATATCGCAGGCCGTGCTGGAAGGCCGGCAACCGGTGCAGTCCATCCCCGAAAGCCGCCCGACGCGCCCGGAACGCAAAAAGCAGGCGGCCCGGGCCGTAGATTTGGACTGGAGCAAGCTGCCTCTACCTGTGTGGCGCTGCAAGGTGTGCGGTTACCTGTGCGCCCGCGACGGTCCGCCGGAGGTCTGCCCTATCTGCAAGGCCGGGAAGGACAGGTTCGAACGTTTCATATAGAATATAGCCGCTGATATGGGTCACGCAGACGCCCTCCCACCCTCGTGCCCCAGCCTCGTGCACTAAAAAATGTCGGATTTTAGTAAGAACTTTGAGCTGTCCCGGCTTGCCTGGCTGCAAAGGCACGGTTCGGTCTATGTCCCGTTCTGGGTCATGGTTTTCAGGTATCCCCCGCTGGCCCTGTTTAACGCGTTGCTGAGGCTCAAGGCCCGCCTGTT
>JBFYUA010000112.1:0-4919 GCA_041300305.1 Dehalococcoidia bacterium
CCGGCATTGGAGATAATGGCCACCCTGTTGCCCTGCGGCAGGGGCTGGTTGGCCAGCAGGCTGCCTGTATCGAAAAGGTCCTCCAGCGTGTCCGCACGCAAAATCCCCGCCTGCTTAAAGAGCGCTTCGGTAGCGGCCTGATCGGAAGCCATAGCGCCGGTCTGCGAACCGCTGGCCCTCAGTTGCAGCGGCGTGCGGTTGCTGGTGACAGCTACGACGGGCTTTTTGGCCGTGATGCTGCGGGCGATGCGTGTGAATTTCCGCGGGTTGCCGAAAGATTCGAGGTAGAGCAGTACCACATCGGTGTCCGGGTCGTCCTCCCAGTACTGCAGCAGTTCGTTGCTGGATACGTCCGCGCGGTTGCCGATGCTTACAAAGGTGGAAAGGCCGATATTAAGATTGGTCGCGTACATCAGTATGGCAGAGCCGAGGACGCCGCTCTGCGTGGCGAAGGCGATATTGCCAGGAGGGGGAACGACCGAGGAGAAGGTGGCGTTGAGGTTTATACCGGGGTTGGTGTTTATCATGCCCATGCAGTTTGGCCCGAGCATGCGCATGCCGTAGCTGCGGATGGTATTGACCAGCTTGTTTTGCCGCCCGATCCCCTCCGGGCCGATGTCGGAGAAGCCCGAAGTAAGCACAACCACGCCCCGCACGCCTTTGTGGGCGCACTCCTCCACCACCTGCTGCACACCGGCCGCCGGTATGCTGATGATGGCCAGGTCTATGTCGCCGGGGATGTCCAGTATGGATGGATAGGCCTTGATGGCGGCTATCACTTCGGCGTTGGGGTTGACCGGGTAGACCACGCCCTTGAAGTCCTGCTGGATGAGGTTGCGGAAAACGAAATTGCCGATGGTGTTGGGCCTGCGCGATGCCCCTATCACGGCCACTGATTTAGGGTTGAGGAAGGCGCGCAGCGATGCGATGGAGGTGAATTTCTCGCGTTCAGATGATTTCTTCTCGACAACCTCCGTGGGGGCGAGGTCCAGTATGCCCACGTAAGTCGTGCCCTGGTACTGGCGCTGCATGTTGAAACCGCTGTTGATGAGCACGTTCATCATGTCCTTATTCTCGGCCAGCACCTCGGCCTCGAACGTGGTGATGCCCTTGTCCCTGGCCGCATAGGCAAGCTGGTCCAGCAGGTGCGTGCCGATGCCCAGCCCCTGGTACTTGTCCTCGACCTCGAAGGCGATCTGCGCCCGGTTGGCGCCCGGCTGTCGGGCGTAGCGGCCTACGGCAATGATGCGTTCCTCCTCCCCCTCTCCCAGCGTGCCCACCAGGGCGAAGGTGTCTACGAAGTCCACTGTGCAGAAGCGGCGCGCCTCCCCACGCGACATGTGGGTGAGCACGTGGTGGAAACGCATATAAATAGATTGCCTGCTCATACGGCTAAAGAGCGACAGCAGCCTCTCCTCATCGGACATCTGGATGGGCCGCAGGTGCAGGCTTGACCCATCCTTGAGGGCCACGCTTATTGAGTATTTCTCGAAGCTTTTACCGTCCAGTCCCGTCGTCATCGGTGCATTCCATTATTCATGGCCTTACAGGGGCATGACAATTATATTATACAGAAAGTGGGGCGATGGATATCCTGGCATCCGCCACCACGCAACCCTGCCCCCTGGGCAGGGCCATCAGCGGGTTAAGGTCAAGCTCCTGTATCTCGGGTATATCGTCTATCATGGCCGAGACCCTGAGCAGCAGGTCCTCGATAGCAGCGGTATCCGCAGGCGGTGCGCCCCGCCAGCCGTCTAATATCTTGTGCGCCTTGAATGAGGCCAGCATCTCCCTGGCGTCGCAGTCTGTCAGAGGGTGTATCCTGAAATCCACGTCCTTGAACAGTTCGGTGTAGATGCCCCCCAGGCCGAACATGATGAGCGGCCCGAAGAACCTGTCCTCCGTAACGCCTACGATGAGTTCGACCCCGCCGGAGAGCATCCTCTGCACGGTCACGCCCTGCATCTCCGCGCGGCGCGAGAGCTTCTCCAAGTTTTGCTCAATCTGCGCGTAGGCCTTCTTGACATCGTCCGCCGAGGCCAGATTAAGTATTACTCCGCCCACATCGGTCTTGTGCGAGATGGTATCTGAGAACAGCTTCAACGCCACCGGGTAGCCGATCGTGTCCGCCATTTTGACCGCTTCCTGCGGCGTGGCGGCGGCGCCGGACCGGGCGAACCTGATGCCGTAGGCCGAGAAGAGGTCCACTATCTCGCCCGTATCCAACCAGGCGGGATATCGCTCCTTCCCGGCCAGCGCGGCCTTGACCACCGCTTCGGCCTTTGCTTTATCGATGTCGGTGAAAGTGGGGATGACACCCACCGGCCGCTTGAGTCGTTCACTGTATTCATAGGATTTGGCCAGAGCATAGGCGGTTGATTCGGGGAAGACATAGGTGGGCACGTAACCCTCCTCCTTCGAGCCGATTATAAGCCTGGATTCCAATCCCAGGAAATTGGCCAGCACGGGTATGCCTTTTTTGCGGAACTCGGGCGCCATCTCGCGGATAACGTTCTGCATCAACTCGATGAGGAACTGCATGGGAGGTATATAGATGATGATGAGGGCATCTAATTCCTCTTCCAGGAGCACCCTGAGCGCCTGCCGGTACTGGTCTGGGGACACTGCAGCTGTTGTGTCTACAGGGTTCATGAAGCTCGACTTGGGCGGGAGGAAGGACTTCAACGCGGCGCGGGCCTTTTCGGACAGGACCGGAAGTTGAAAGCCTTTAGCCGCCAGGGCGTCCGCGGCCATGATGCCTGCGCCGCCGCCGTTGGTTAAAATCGCCACACGGTTGCCCCCGGGCACCGGCTGGTTGGACAGCAATAACGCCGTATCGAACAGTTCCTCCAGCGTGTTGCAGCGCAGCATGCCCGTCTGCTTGATCAGCGCGTCGGTAGCTACATCGCTTGAGGCCAATGCCCCTGTGTGGGAGGCGGCTGCGCGAGCCCCCACCGCCGAGCGCCCGCTTTTCACGATCACCACGGGCTTTTTCAGGGTCGTTTCACGGGCGATGCGGGCGAATTTGCGCGGGTTGCCGAACGATTCCAGGTAAAGCAGTATCAGGCTGGTGTCCGGGTCATCGGCCCAGTATTGCAGAAGTTCATTGCCCGTAACGTCCGCCCCGTTGCCGATGCTGACGAAGTTGGAAAGTCCCAGGTTGATCTGGATGGCGTAATTGATGATGGCCCCGCCCAGCGCGCCGCTCTGGCTGCCGAAGGCCGTTTTACCATTCAGCGGGTAGATGGGTGCAAAGCTGGCGTTCATATTGATAGCGGGGTTGGTATTCTGTATGCCCAGGCAGTTGGGACCGATGATGCGCATGCCGTAGGCCCCGGCCGTTTTGAGCAGTTTTTTCTCCCTTTCTATGCCTTCGCCTCCCATCTCCGAGAAGCCCGCCGTGATGATTACCAGGCTTTTTACCCCCTTGCGGCCGCATTCCTCGATGATGGGCTGCATCCTCTCCGCTGCCACGGCCACCAGCGCCAGGTCGACGTTGCCGGGTATATCCAGCACGGAGGGATAGGCCTTGATGGACGAGACGACTTCGTCTTTGGGGTTGACAGGGTAGATGATGCCGTTATACTCGTTTTTGATCAGGTCCTTGACCAGGGCGTTGCCGATGCCCGGCTTGTTGGAAGCGCCGATGACCGCGATCGAGCGCGGGAACATGAATTTCCGGATGGATGCGATCGAAGCTATCTTCTCCCGCTCGGCTGATTTTTGCTCTGCCAGCGGCGTGGGCGTGATGCTGAAAACGCCCCGCCAACCGCGCGATTCGACGATCTTGCTCAACTGTTGGAAACCACTGTCCTGCAGCACGTCTATCATATCGGTGTTTTCCTGCAATACCTCGGCCTCGAATACATTGATACCGTTCTCCCGCGCCGCGGCCGCCAGCAGTTCCAGCAGGTGGGTGCCGATGCCCTTGCGCTGGTGGGGGTCTTCAACGATAAAGGCTATCTCGGCCCTGCTGGGATGCGGCAGGCGCCAGTAGCGTCCTACCCCGATAATGCTCTCCTCCGCTCCTTCACCCTGGGTGGCCACCGCGGCGAAGGTGTCGTTGTAGTCTATCAGCGTGTACTGGTGTGCTTCATCCCTTGAGAGGTTGGTCAGTACGTGGTGGAAGCGCAGGTAGATGGTGCGCCCGCTCAGGCGCAGAAAGAATGACATCAGCCTGTCCTCGTCGTCGGCTAAAATGGTCCTCAGGTGCAGCACGGACCCGTCCTTGAGGGCGACTGTCCTGGTGTATTTTTCGATGTCTGGCCTGTCTCTTTTTTCAGGCATTGGATTTCTCCTGCTATATACTTTCCTGGCAGCTAAATATTAGCATATTGGGGAGCAGTGCATGCGCATCCCGGTGCCCGCGCAGGTGTCACATGCAAAAAAAAGAAACAGGGGATGGTCCTCCCCTGCTATTGACCGGTACATTTACAGACAGGTCAGGCTTTGCCGATGCGGAACATTCTGGTCCCGCATTTTACACAGACACCCTCGGTGCCCGGTTTGCCGTTCTTCATCCTGACGGCCTTGATATTCTTCATTTCCCTGTTGGTCTTGCATTTCATGCAATAAGCTTCCACAAATTCGCCTCCTGGATACTTACGCTTATCATAGCCGCTAATTTGAAGTTAATCAACGGGCCTGCCCATGCGCCGCATCGCCATGCCGGTTTCAAGGATTATACCAGGCCGCGGTCTGAAAATCGGCTTTGGCTTTGCCCACCCCAACGATAATATTACACCGGCCACGATAACAAGCATTGCCGGTGCAATCACGGCCTTATATTTTATAGACATCCCCTTTGTGACACGGTTATCTGTATTTTTTGCTGCATTGCCAACTTAGAATTGTCCGCGATTCCCGAGACAATGTAAATGGACTTTAAGTAATATGTTCGGTAGTACTAAAGTCCTGTA